>NZ_JBFBMQ010000004.1:0-221702 GCF_040687115.1 Microbacterium sp. NPDC076895 | reverse complement strand
GAGCGGTTCCTAGACAGCTCCACTCTCGCAACGGGAGGCCTTCGTCCGTCAGCAGATCACACTCGATTCACGCAACAACGTCCCTGGACATCACACCTAGCGCTGGTCACTCCGGCGCGGGCGGCTTAGCGCGGGTGACCGAACGTCGCAGCGCGGGCGGGCAGGTCGGCGTGGATGCGAGCTGACGCCTCGGCGGCCAGCGGGTTCATCGAGACGCCGTTCTCGCTCGCGAGCACCCCGCCGACATAGACCTGCTTCAGGTTGCGCAGGCTCATCGAGAGCACGTACGTGCGCACGGGGTGCCAGAGCGGGCCGACATCCGGAGTGCGGGGGTCGACGACGACGAAGTCGGCGAACTTACCGACCTCGAGGCTGCCGACGCGGTCGGCAACACCCAGGATCTCGGCACCACCCAGGGTGTGCAGGCGCAGCACCGTCTCGGGGGTCATCGACAGCGGGTCCTTCGTGCGGGCGCGCTGCATGAAGATGCCGGCGCGCATGTTGCCCCAAGGGTCGGCGAGGTCAGTGCAGGCCTGGTCGTCGAGGCCCATCCCGATACGGATGCCGAGCTCGAGCATCTCGGGAACGAGCGCGACACCCGACGCGAGACGTCCGTTAGACGCCGGCTGCCACGACATCGACGCGCCGCCCTCGGCGGTGGCCCGGATGATCTCGGGCGTGGTCTGGATGAAGTGACCGAACATCATGTCGGGGCCGAGCGCTCCGGCATCCTGGTACATCGCGAACTTCGCCTGCTGCAGCGGCACGGCCTCAGGCGACTCAAGGAAGTGCGCCTGATTTGTCACACCGAACCTGCGCATCGCCTCGACTTCGAGCTCGGCAGCCTCGGGGCGCGGCGACCACTGCACCTGGCCCATGATCGAGGCGCCGAGGGCGAGGGACGGGTCCATCGCGCGGGTGTGGGCAACCTCGGCGGCGAAGCGATCGAAGATCTCGTCGTCAGTGCCGGTGGAGACATCCATGCCGATCGCGTCGACAAACCGGAGTCCGGCGTCGCGGCATCCGTCGGCCTGACGCGTGTGGTACTCGACCGGGCGCAACGGCGCGTTGCCGCCGAGGCGCTTGCCGTCGACCATCGACTCCCACGCCTGCAGCGGGTCGGTGAAGTTGTAGGCGGTGGTGACGCCGTTGGCGAGGAAGTCGAGCGATCCGTGCAGCGTGGACCAGTACATGTCCTCGGGGCTGAGGTTTGCGGTGAACCCGAGCATCGAGTCGCACCAGCCGTAGAGCGTCTCGTTCGCGCCGAGCCCCCGCAGGCCGCTCGTGAACAGGTGGCTGTGGCTGGAGATGAACCCGGGCGCAACAAACGCGCCGGCAACGTCGAGGGACTCGTCGGCGGTGATTCCTGCGGGCGGCTGGCCAGAACCGGTCGCGGCGATGATGCCGTCTTCGACGAGCATCCAGCCCTCATCGAGGTAGCCGAGGTCGTCGGCGCCGGCGGCGACGGTGATGAGGCGGGCGTTGATGACGAGCAGGGATGCCATGAGTTCTCCGGTGGTGCGAGGTCCCGCAACGCTACCGCTCCCATGTTTCGCTGCTGCTACGCCGGCGCTCCCGCGCGCCTTTGCCGCGTCTGACTCGCGTCCTTCCCCCTCTTCGGTCGCGCCCTCCTGCGGGTTCCCCGCACCCCCACCCACATTTCGGCGCGACCGAACCCGGGAAGGCGCGCCGTGCGCGCTGAAGCAACATCTCCGGTCGCGCCTTCGTGCGGGGTCGCTGCAACCAAACCCGCATCTGGGCGCGACCGAACGTAGACATAGCCCCGTCTGGAGAGGTTCACCGTCGCGGATGTCGCACACCCGTTCCTCCACAACCCGAACAATCCGAGGCGCTCTCCTCGATCTGATCGCACTGCCGCTCACGGTGATTCGGAGGATCCACAGTCGAGACGTGCGCCCCAGCGAGCTACCCACCGACCTCGGATCGACGTTCTCCGTGAAGCGTGCCCGTCAGCGCGGCGTCACGCCGTCACGCCTTCGCGCGTCCGACCTCGAGATCCCGTTCCGGGGCGTCCGTCGGGTACGCGCGAACCAGGCCGACACGATTGAGACCCAACTGCTCGCGTCGATGGACGCCTACGCGCAGCGCATGACCGAGCATGAGTTCTTCAGTCACGTCTCGGCCGCCGTCCTCTGGGGTATTCCGCTCCCCCGACGGATGCTGAGCGCCGACGCACTCGACGTTGCCGTGCTCTGGCCGCGGCGCGCACCAGCTTCCGAGGGCGTACGCGGACACGCGCTGCGCCCGTGGATGTGCGAGATTGTGCAGCATCCGGAATTCGGGGTTTCCGTGTCGTCGCCGGCGACGACGTGGGCAATGCTGTCTTCCCGTTACCGATCGATCGATGACGCTGTCGTTGCTGGAGACGCGGTCGTTCGCGACAGGATGCACCGTGATGATCCGCCTCCACTCACGGATCTCACCGCCCTCCAGCTCGCGGCGAACGCGGGCCGGCGCATCAGAGGTGAACTCCTTCACGGCGCCTTGCCTCTGGTTCATCCGCGGTCGCGGTCGCGCCCCGAGTCGATCATGCGCCTGCTACTCGGACGTGCCGGTCTGGGCGAGTTCTTGCCGAACTTCGATGTGTTCGACGGTGACGTCTGGATCGCGCAGGTTGACTTCGCGCTTCCCCGCACCCGGCTCGCGCTCGAATACGAGGGTGAGCACCACCTCACCGACCCCGCCCAGTGGGCGAAAGACATCGCGCGTGTTGAGCGCCTGATAGAACTCGGCTGGCGGGTCATCCGTGTGACCAAAGCGGACCTCTTCGGCGCCCCGGGGCAACTTGTATCCCGCATCCATCGAGCTGTTGACCGGGCTCGCTGACGCAACGTCCTGCTTCAGTCGCGCCATTGTGCGCATCCTTCCGCCGACAGTTCCCACCAAGGCGCGACCGAAGTATTCGTCCCCTCCTTTTGTCGCGGCCTTCCTGCGGGCTCGCCCCCGTTGATTCAGTCGCGCCTCTTGCGCGGGCATAAGCCCCCAACAACCACACCAAGGCGCGACCGAGCGCAGAGTATGCCCGGATCTCGTGCGGCGGCGAGCAGGAAGAAGCGTGGAGGCCTCCGCTTCAGTCGCGCCGATGTGAGGGTGCACACCCACGGGTCCCGCACGAAGGCGCGACCGAAAACGCTGGCCCCAGCTTCAGTCGCGCCGATGTGCGGGTGCAGGCTCATGGGACCCGCACGAAGGCGCGACCGAAAGTTCTTCCGGGCGTCAAAGACGGTCGGCGGCCAGCTGGAGCACGGATTCGGTCAGGGCACGGATGCCGAGGGCAACGTCTGCGGCCGAGACGGCTTCGTCGGGGTGGTGGCTCACGCCGTCGGGGTTGCGCAGGAACAGCATCCCGACATCCGTGATCGAGCCGATCGCCATGGCGTCGTGCCCGGCGCGACTGAAGATCACGGGCGGCTCGTCGCTACGGCGCTCGACGGCGTGCACGATGCCCTCGCGCACGACATCCTGCAACAGGAGTCCGCACCGCACTGCCGGCGCGTTGTGCACTTCGCGCGCCTGCCAACGCAGTCCCCGGCGGCCCATGATGTCGTCGAGCTCTCGACTGATCTCGTCCCAGACCCGGTCGCGTTCGCCATCCAACTCGCCGCGCAGGTCGACGCTCAAGTGCGCCTCTCCGGGCACGACGTTGACCGCGCCGGGGAACGCCTCGAGTTGGCCGACCGTCCCGATGATGTGGTGTTCGCTGCGGCAGATGCGTTCGACCGCCAGCGCGGCCTCACTCGCCCCGAGCAGCGCATCCCGGCGCATGTCGTAGGGCGTGCCGCCGGCGTGGCGGGCTTCGCCCTCGACAGTGAGCTGAAAGCGGCGGGCGCTGGCGATCGAGGACACGACGGCGAGCGGTTCGCCGGCGCGATCGAGCTCTGGACCCTGCTCAATGTGCGCCTCGAGGTAGGCGACGAGATGGTCGGGTCGGCGCGCGGCTTCGCCGATCCGACCCGGGTCGAGTCCGAAGTCGCGGAAGGCCTCGCGCAGGGTCACGCCGTCTTCATCGGCGAGCGTCCACCAGGCGTCGTTCCAGGTACCGGCAACGGCAGAGGATCCGAGCAGCGCTTTGCCGAACCGCGTGCCCTCTTCATCCGAGAAAGCAGCGACCTCGACAGCGAACGGCAGCGGCACCCGGGAGACCCCGTCGCTTTCCTGGCGCAACAGGCGAACGACTTCGAGGGCCATGAGCACACCGATGATGCCGTCGAACCGGCCCGCATCCTTCACGGTGTCCAGGTGCGAACCGATCATGAGGGCCGGCGCAGCGGGGTCAGGGTCGGCGCTGCGCTCGATGCGGCCAAGCTGGTTGCCCGCGGCATCCTGCCAGGATCGCAGCCCGACCTCGCGCATCCACTCGGCGGCGAGCCGGTTGACCCGGGCGTGCTCGGGCGAGAGGTAGACGCGCTCGATCTCCCCCGGCTGCGCGCTCACGCGCGCCAGTTCGTCGCAGCGCGCCATCACCCGGCGGGCGGCGGCGGCGATGCGATCGGGGGATGCTTCGAGCAGGGGCATGGGTCAGCTTCCCGCCAGAGCGTCGGATGCGGCATCCACGCCGGCACCGGACGGCACCGCAGCACCGAACCGGCGGAGCACGGCCTCGAGTGCCACGAGGGTCTGCAGCACGGCATCCGGGCGCGCGTTGTAGCCCATCGTGCCGATCCGCCAGACCTTGCCGTGCAGCGGCCCGAACGACGTGCCAATCTCGATCCCGAAGTCCTCGAGCATCTCGGCGCGCGCCACATCGCCCGGCACACCCTCGGGGATGTAGACCGCGACGACGTTGCTCATCTTGTGCGAGACGTCGCCGAAGACCGTGAGTCCCATGGCCTCGACACCGGCGAGCATCGCAGCGCCGACGCGGCGGTGGCGGGCGATGACGGCTTCGCGGCCCTCGAGCAGCAGCAGCCGCGCGCACTCGCGAGCGGCGTAGAGCATCGAGGTCGCCTCGGTGTGGTGGTTCAGGCGCCGCGGTCCCCAGTAGTCGAGGATCATGCCGAGATCGAAGTAGTTGGAGCGAACAAAGTCCGGCGACGACGGGTCACCGGGTTCCCGGATGCCTGCCTCGACCTTCTTGCGCGCCGAGATCACCTCGACGGCGCGGTCGCTGAGGGTGATCGGCGCCGACCCCGAGGGTCCACCGAGGCACTTCTGCAGGCCCGCGGTCGCGGCATCCAGCCCCCACGCGTCGGCCTCGAAGGGGTTGCCGCCGAGGGATGCTGTCGCGTCGGAGTAGAACAGCACACCGTGGCGGGCGCAGATCTCGCCGATCTCGTCGAGCGGCTGCAGCATCGTCGTTGACGTGTCGCCCTGCACGAGGGCGAGCAGGGTCGGCTTGACGCGCACGATCGCCTCTTCGATCGCCGACGGCGTGAAGACCTGCCCCCACTCCGTCTCGATCGTGTGCACCTCGGCCATCGCCCGCTCCGAGATCTCGGCGAGCAGGTGACCGAACCGGCCGAAAATGGGCACGAGCACGCGGTCGCCGGGACGGATGAGGGAGAGGATCGCCGCCTCGATCCCGGCCCGCGAGGTGCCGTCGATCAGCAGCGTTGCCTCGTTGCTCGTTCCCCAGACGCCGCGATACAGCTCCTGGGTTTCGGTCATCGTGGCCGTCATGAACGGGTCGTACTGGCCGACCAGCGGCGCCGACATCGCACGCAGAACGCCGGGGTAGGCATCCACAGGTCCCGGCCCCATGAGGAGGCGGCGGGGTGGGTCGATCGGTCCGGGGATGGTCGACGAGAGGTCGTGCGTCATGTCAGGGTCCTTTCGGCCGGGTCGGTCGCGACGAGAGCCGCGAGGCGCCGGGCCAGGCGGACGAGGGCGATGTCAGTTCCCGCGCGCGAGATCAGGCACACCCCGACGGGCGCGGGGCCGAGGGTCGAGCGCACCGTGAGCAGCGGGATCGAGAGCGCAGGCAACCCCGCGACAGCAGCTGGAGTCGTCATCCGCAGCGTCGCCAGGCGGGTGGCATCGATCTCGGCCGGAGCGGCAGTGCGCGCCGGTGCGGCACCCGGGACGGTCGGCAGCAACAGCACGGCGTCACGGACGAGGTGGTGCAGGCTCTCGCGCAGCGGGGCGAGCGCCCCGCGAGCGTCGGTCTCCGCCGCGGGAGAGACCGAGGCCGCAAGCCGGAAGCGCTCGGCGACGGCGGGGCCCACCGCGCCGGGATGCTCACGCAGCCACTCCCCGTTGTTGCGCCACGCTTCGGCGCCCTGGACCGTGCGAAACGGCGCAACGTACTCGTCGAGGTCGCCGATCTCGACCCGCGCCAGCCGCGGGGGATCATCGGATGCCGCGAGCCGCGCGACGAGGGAGTCGAAGGCTTCACGGGTTGCCGGGTCCGCGGCATCCAAAACCTCATCGGGCACGAGGAACCGCCACGGCAGGTCATCACCGGACTCGCCGTAGACGCTCTCGGTGGAATCCGACCCGTCGTAGCTCAGGCACCACTCGGCCACCCGCTGCAGGGTCGCGCCGTCGCGCGTCAACCACCCGACGGTGTCGAAGCTCTGCGCGAGAGGGAGCATCCCCTGCCGGGGCACGAGGCCGTGCGTCGTTCGCAGACCCCACAGGCCCTGGTACGACGCAGGGACGCGGATGGATCCTGCAGTGTCGGTCGCGAGGCCGACATCCGCCTGCCCGAGGGCCACGGCACTGGCCGGCCCGCTGGAAGAACCACCGGGCAGAGCCCCCGGCAGCGCGGCGTTCGGCGGCGTGCCGTAGTGGGCGTTGTCACCCGCGATCGAATAGGCGAACTCGTCGGTGCGCGCGAGTCCTCGGACCGACGCTCCGGCCCGGATGAGGTCGGCAAGCGCGGGAGCCGTGGTCTTCTCTGCCCGCGCCTCACGCAGGTAGGTGGGGTTGCCGGCGCCGATGCGGAAACCGGTCAGGGCGAAGAGGTCCTTCACCGCCACGGTGAGGCCCGCAAGCGGCCCCTCCCACGCACCCTGCCAGAGCGGGTCGCCGACGCTGCGCCAGATCGACCGATCGAACGCGGGAGTGCGGGGCGTCACGTGGGCCGCCGTGATCAGCCACTGGCCGTCGATGCGCTGCCACACCTGGGTCTGGATGCCGCGCCCTCCGCCGTGAAAGCGGGATTCGGCGACCAGGAGCGCGATGCCGGGACCAAGCGACCGGTACTCCAGGCGCTCGATCGTGCGCGGGGCCACTCCGCCGCGCGTGACGCGGAACGCGCTGATGGCCTCGTGGCCGACCAGGAGGCCGGCACCGTCAGCGCGGATCGTCTGCGGACCCGGTGCAAACGCCGCATCGAGCGCATCAAGGTCGTTCGCGAGGATCGCGCGCTCATAGGCGTCGAAGGCCGTGAACAGGTCGGCGGGGATGTCGTCGGGAAAGCCGCTCGGCGGCAGGGTCGCCTCAGCCACGGTCCACCTTCGCAAAATCGGCCTCACGGATGCGGGCATGCACCCCACACACGACATCCACGACCTGCGAGATGTCGAAGTCGGTGGCTGCCGACAGGTAGGCGTACGCGAGGTGTTCATCGAGCCCCCAGCGTGCCTCGATGAGACTGACCGCGGCGCGCACGGCGTTGCGCATCGCGACGTTGAGGTCGACATCCATGCCGGTGGGAACGAGATACTCGTCGGTGCGAACGAGGGGGCCAGCGAGCTGTCCGAACTCGGCGAGCGCGACCTCGCGCGGGATCACCTCGAACCGCAGTGTCGCACGCAAGGATGCCTCGAGTGCGGTGAGCGCGACCTCACCATCTCCCTGTGCGAAATGCGGATCACCGACGTACGCAAGCGCGCCCGGAACCTGAACCGGCAAGTAGAGCACCGACCCCTCGGTCAGCAGCTTGATGTCGATGTTGCCACCGTGCGGGCCGGGGGGAACCGAGTGTGGGCGCTCGTCGTCGGCGACCGCGACCCCCATGATCCCAAGGAAGGGTGCAAGGGGGAACTCGATTCGACCCTCGCCACCCTCGGTCACCGGGAGCACGCCGACGAGGCCCTCGGGCCGCGCCTCGACGGGAGTGAAGACGCTGACGTTGTGCGCGCCGCGCGGCAGTTCGCCGATCAGCGCTCCCTTGCCGTGACGGTTCGAGATCACGCCGTACGGCACGCGCGGTTCGAGGCTGACCACGGTGATCTTCAGGAGGTCGCCGGGTTCGGCATCCGTCACCCGGATGGGACCGGTCACGACATGCGGGCCGTCGGTGTCGGGGTTTCGCGTGAGCGCCGAGGCCACCTCGACGGCGTCGTCGAGCACCGCCTCGCGGGGGATGCCGTGGCTGCCGAAGTAGGCCACCGGGTCGGTGCCGTGGTCATCGAGGATGCCTTCGTGGCTGACCGTGTCGATGGTCACCGTCTCGCCGGATGCGACCGCGAGCACCGCGGTGTCGGTGACACACGGCAGGCGCCCCCACATCACGGTCTCGGGTGTGGAGCGCAGGTAGTGGTCACCGGGAATCTCGCCGACACCGGGTTGGAGGATCGGGAAGGGGAAGGTGGTCATCGGGCTCCTTCGTCCGAAGCGGGATTGGTGGCCAGGATCTCACGACCGTGACGGCCTGTGATCCCCCGGTTCGCGGTGTAGGCCGTCTCGCCGTGGACCCAGGTCGTGCGTACGGCACCACGCAGCAGCGCGCCGTCCCACGGCGAAAGCTTGTTGCGATACTCCAGGTCAGCGGCGCGAACGACGGATGCCGCATCCGGCGCGAACGCGACCAGGTGCGCGGGAGCGCCCTGCCGGATCACGCCGCGGCTGCGGATGCCGGCGATTGCGGCAGGCCCGGTCGTGAACCACGGGATCACGGCTTCGAGCGGGATGCCGCGACGGGATGCCTCTGTCCACACGGCACGGAGCCCCGTCTGTACCCCCGATATCCCGCCCCACGAGAGGCCGAGGTCGCCGTCTTCGCGCTCCTTGAGATCGCGGGTCGCCGGCGAGTGATCGCTGACGACCGCGTCGATCGTGCCGTCAAGCAGCCCCGCCCACAGGAGGTCTTGGTTGTGGCCATCACGCACGGGCGGGCAGCACTTCACGGTGCCCGACCCATCCGGGAGGTCCTCGGCCCGCAGGGTCAGATAGTGCGGGCAGGTCTCGGCGGTGAGCCGGATGCCGGCGGCCTTCGCCTCGCGGATGACATCGAGCGCGTGCCCGTCCGAGACGTGCACGATGTGGGCGCGCGCTCCGGTGCGGCCCGCGGCAGCGGCGACAGCGGCGATCGCCGATTCTTCGCTGATCGGCGGTCGGCTCGCGAGGAATCTGGCGTAGCTGCTGCCGATCGCCGGGTCATCGTGCAGGTGGGCGGGGTCTTCGGCATGAGCGATGAGCAACCCGTCGAAGACAGCAAGCTCGGTCAGCGCGGACTCCAGGGCGGCGGCATCCAGATGCCCGAACTCGTCGATCCCCGAGGGCGAGAGGAAGCACTTCACCCCCACCACCCCGGCCGTGAACAAGGGACGCAGCGACCCGAGGTTCTCGGGCACGGCGCCACCCCAGTACGCGACATCGACGGCGAGCTTGCCGGCCGTCGCGGCGCGCTTGGTCGCCAGCGCCTCAACGGTCGTCGTGACCGGCAGCGAGTTCAGCGGCATATCGACGACGGTGGTGATACCCCCCGCCGCAGCGGCGGCGGTACCGGTTTCGAAGCCCTCCCAGTCGGTGCGGCCCGGTTCGTTCAGGTGCACATGCGAGTCGACGAGGCCCGGTAGGAGCACCTCGTCGTCAGAGAGGATGAGGTCGGCATCCGGGTCGTACGGAGCAATCCCCGCAATGAGGCCATCACGGACGAGGACGGTCGCGGCGGAGAAGCCGCCGTCAAGGAACACCCGGCGTGACGCGAGGGCGATGGCCGGGGACGACATGCCGTCACCGTATGATCCGCGCATTTCTCGCATGTTACCTGTACCAACATTTCGGATCACGTCTGCCGTCGTGCCGGGTCGAGCGCGTTACGGTGTCCGCATGGAGCTGACGCACTTCAATGACCTGCCCGAGGCCGAGGCGATCGAGGTCGTGTCGGTGTGGGCGCGCGTCCCGACCTGGGCCGAGGCCGTCGCAGACGCGCGCCCGTTCTTCTCCGTCGACGAGCTCGAGGCCACGGCAGCACGACTGGCCGGCACGTGGCGTCTTCCCGAACTGGATGCCGCACTCGCCCACCATCCCCGCATCGGGGAGCGCCCGCGGGGCGAGGGTGCGGAGGCTAACGCCTCGCGACGCGAGCAATCGGCGATGACGGATGCCGCGGCATCCGTGACCGAGCAGATCGCCGCCGGCAACGCCGACTACGAGGCGCGATTCGGGCGGGTCTTCCTCATCCGTGCCGCCGGACGCACGCCCGACGAGATCCTGGTCGAGCTGCAGCGGCGCCTGGACAACACCGCCGAGGCCGAAGTCGACGAGGCGCTCGACCAGCTACGGCAGATCGCGATGCTGCGCCTTCGCGCCGCCATCGAACCCGACCCTTTGACCGGAGAGTGAAGACCGTGACAGCGCACCTGACCACCCATGTTCTCGACACGACCAGCGGGATGCCTGCCACAGGCGTCGCGGTCACGCTGCGCGACGCATCCGGTGAGGCGATCGCCGAGGCTGTGACGGATGCCGACGGTCGTGCCGGGCTCGGACCCGAGCTACTTCAGCCGGGAACCTACGCTCTCACCTTCGACACCGGCGCCTACTTCGCAGCTCACGGCACCGACTGCTTCTATCCGAGCGTCACGGTGGACTTCACGATCACCGACGCTCGCCACTATCACGTGCCGCTGCTGCTGAGCCCGTTCGCGTACTCGACCTATCGCGGCAGCTGAGGCGCCGTAACGCGGCCGTGACACACGCTCCCTAATGTTCGTCACATGAAGATCATCATCATCGGCGCAGGCATCGGCGGCGCCAGTGCCGGGATCGCGCTGGCACGACAGGGCCACGACGTCGTCATCTACGACCGGATGCGAGAGAACAAGCCGGTCGGTGCGGCGCTCTCGCTGTGGTCCAACGGGGTGAAGGTCCTCAACTGGCTCGGCCTTGCCGACGAGGTCGCCGCGCTCGGCGGCCGCATGGATGACATGGCTTACCTCGACGGCCTCACCGGTGAGGTCATGTGCCAGTTCTCGCTCGAGCCGGTCACCGCGCAGACCGGTCAGCGCCCGTACCCCGTGGCGCGAGCTGACCTGCAGGCACTTCTCATGCAGACCGTCGGGATCGACCGCATCCACCTCGGGCGCAAGGCGGTGTCGGTAGCCGACGACGGGCAGACCGTGACGGTGACCTTCGACGATGGCTCGACCGACAGTGGTGACCTGTTGATCGGCGCCGACGGTGCGCGGTCGATGGTGCGTGACCACGTCACCGGCGGCGGTATCGAACGCACCTATTCGGGGTACACGAACTTCAACGGTCTGGTGGCCCAGGATGCCGAGATCGGCCCCGCGAACCAGTGGACGACCTACGTCGGCGACGGAAAGCGCTGCGCCGTCATGCCCGTAGCCGGCGACCGGTTCTACTTCTTCGTCGACATCCCCCAGCCGGCGGGGCACGCCACCGAGGCCGGCGAGCCCCTCGCTGCGCTGCGCGAAGCGTTCGGGCACTGGGCGCCCGGGGTGCAGAAACTGCTGGAAGCGATCGATCCGGCATCCTCGCTCAACCGCGTCGAGATCTGGGACATCGACCCGTTCGACACGTGGGTCAAGGGGCGCGTGGCGATCCTCGGGGATGCCGCCCACAACACCGCGCCCGATATCGGCCAGGGCGCGTGCTCGGCGCTAGAGGACACCTTCGCCCTCGCGATCTCGCTGGCTACGAACACGAACTCGGTCGAGGACGCCCTCCTGCGCTACGAGCGCTCGCGCACTGAGCGGGCCGGTGACCTCGTGAACCGAGCCCGCAAGCGCGCTGCCGAGACGCACGGATTCGTGCCCGGTGCGACGGAGGCCTGGTACGAGAGCCTGCGCGGCACAGACGGAACCGACATCATCCGTGGCATCGTCGGCAACATCGAGGGCAGCCCGATCAACCTCGGCGTCGGGACCCTCTGACCCCTCGGGGGGCGCGAAGACCTAGACCACGAAGAGGGAGTGGACCTCGCCCGCGACGGCGCGACCATTCAGCGCCTCGAGCTCCATGAGCACCGTCGTGCCGATCACCTCAGCGCCGAGCGTCGTCATGAGCTCGCGCGCGGCTGCGATCGTGCCGCCGGTGGCTAGCACGTCATCCACCAGCAGAATCCGCGTGCCCGGGGCAAGGTCGTCGTGCGCCTCGATGGCCGCCTCGCCGTACTCGAGGGCGTATGAGACGGATGCCGCGGGCCGGGGCAGCTTTCCGGCCTTGCGGATCGGCACGAGGCCCACGCCTGCCTCGGCGGCGATGACACCCGCGAGCAGGAACCCCCGAGCCTCGATTCCGCCGACCACATCGAACCCGCCAGCGAACGGCTCGATCAGCGCACGCGTGACGGCGCGCAGGGCAGCGGCATCCGCGAGCAGCGGAGTGATGTCGCGGAACTGGATGCCGGGACTCGGGTAGTCGGGGATCGTCCGGATCAGGGACTCTGCGCGGTCGAGAGCGGCGGTGTCGGGCACGCGGACAGACTACGGCTTACGCGCGTCGCGCGCGTGTCGGACCTCTGCAGCAAGAGGACCGCCTGACACGCATATGCAAGCGCTTACATCGGTGCAGTATGGTGTGCTCCATGACTTCTGCAGAATCCGTCGCTACCCCCGCGCCCTCCCGCGAGGAAGCTCCCGGCGGCGAATGGTGGCGCACCGCCGTCATCTACCAGATCTACCCCCGCTCCTTCGCTGATCAGTCGGGTGACGGCATCGGCGACCTGCGCGGGGTGACGAACCACCTCGGCGACCTCGCGGCCCTCGGCATTGATGCCATCTGGCTCAGCCCGTTCCAGCGCTCGCCCCAGAAGGATGCCGGCTACGACGTCGCCGACTACTGCGACGTCGACCCCCTCTTCGGCACCCTTTCCGACTTCGACGAAATGCTCGCGCAGGCGCACGCCCGCGGCATCCGGATCATCGTCGACCTCGTTCCCAACCACTCCTCAGACCAGCACGCCTGGTTCCAGGAGGCTGTCGCCTCTCCCGCCGGCAGCCCCGAGCGCGCGCGCTACATCTTCCGCGACGGCAAAGGCGCGAACGGCGAGCTACCCCCGAACAACTGGGAGTCGGTGTTCGGAGGGGGCGCCTGGACGCGCCTGACCGAGCCCGACGGCACGCCCGGCCAGTGGTACCTGCACCTGTTCGACGCCTCGCAGCCCGATTTCGACTGGTCCAACCCCGAGGTGCGTGAGGAGTTCCGCCGCATCCTGCGCTTCTGGCTCGACCGCGGCGTCGACGGCTTCCGCGTGGATGTCGCGCACGGGCTCGTCAAGAAAGAGGGCCTCCCCGACTACACGCCGCCCAAGGATGCCGGTTCGATGGGTGGCGGCGAGGCAGCAGTCCCCTACTGGGGTCAGGACGGAGTGCACGAGATCTATCGCGACTGGCACGCGCTGCTCGCCGAATACGACGGCGACCGGGCCCTGTGCGCCGAGGCTTGGCTTCCCTCGGTAGCGCAGACCGCGCTGTGGGTGCGTCCCGATGAGATGCATCAGGCATTCAACTTCGAATACCTCGAGACCCCGTGGAATGCCGAGAAGCTGCGCCTCGTGATCGCCGACTCGCTGGCCGGCTACGGCGCGGTCGGTGCCCCCAGCACCTGGGTGCTCTCGAATCACGACGTTGTCCGCCACGCGTCGCGTCTGGCCCTGACCGCCGAGAACCCGCAGGGTGCGGGCATCGGGCCGAAGTCGCCGGGCAAGCCGATCCCCGAGGTCGGGCTGCGCCGCGCTCGCGCCGCCACCACGCTGATGCTCGCTCTTCCCGGATCGGCCTACCTCTACCAGGGCGAGGAACTGGGCCTGCCCGAAGTCATCAACCTGCCAGACGAGGCACGCCAGGACCCGACCTGGTTCCGCACGAACGGCGAGCGCTACGGGCGCGACGGATGCCGCGTCCCGCTGCCGTGGACCTCGGAGGGCCCCGCCTACGGGTTCAACGAGACTGGAGAGTCCTGGCTGCCGCAGCCCGCCGAGTGGGCTGGCCTTGCCCGCGACGCTCAGCGCGACGACCCCGATTCGACGCTCACCCTTTACAAGAGCCTGCTCGCCGAGCGGCGGGCGCGGGGCCTCGGGGCGGGGACCCTCGAGTGGGTAGACGGTCTCGGCCCGGATGTCGTGGCCTTCCGCAACGGCTCGATCACCGTGGTGGCGAACCTGAGCGCCAGGCCCATCGAGCTGCCCTCAGGCGTTGTCGTCGTCTCCAGCGGCCCGCTCACCGGCAGGATGCTGCCGGTCGACCAGGCGGTGTGGCTGACCGGCGAGTAAGCCGCGAGGGTCGTCATGGTCGGAATCGATGAGGTAGCCCGCGCGGCCGGGGTCTCGACCGCGACCGTGTCGCGCGCGCTCAGCGGCAAGCACAACGTTTCGGACTCGACCCGCGAACGCGTGCAAGAGGCCGCGCAGCGCCTGGGCTACGTCGTGTCCTCGTCGGCGTCGAGCCTGGCATCCGGCCGCACCCGCAACATCGGCGTCGTGATCCCTCACCTCGACCGGTGGTTTTTCAGCACACTCCTCAGCGGCATCGCCGAAGAGGTGACGCGGGCGGGCTACGACATCACGCTGTACAACGTGACGCCCGACCGCGAGCACCGCCGCCAGGTGTTCGACACCTTCCTGCGCCGGCAGCGGGTCGACGGGGTGATCGCTGTTGCGCTGGAGCTCGGCGAGCACGAGTCGCGGGCGCTGCTCTCGCTCGGGATGCCGGTGATCGCGATCGGCGGGCCGAACGAACTGCTTCCCACGCTCTCCATCGACGATGTGGGCCTCGGGCGCCTGGCCACCGAGCACCTGCTTGCGATGGGACACCTCGACATCGGTCACATCGGAGCCGACCCCGAGTTCGACATCGACTTCCACATTCCGTCCAGCCGCAGGCACGGTTTCGAGTCGGCGCTGCGGGCAGCGGGCATCGATCCGCGACCGGAGCTGTTCGAGCCCGGCGACTTCACGATCGAGGGCGGCTTCCGCGCAGCGAAGCAGCTCCTGGGCAGGCCCGGAGCATCGCCGACCGCCATCTTCGCGGCATCCGATGAGATGGCTATCGGGGCGATGCTCGCCGCTCGCGACCTCGGATACCGCGTGCCCACAGACCTGTCCATCGCAGGGATCGACGGTCACGAACTCGGCCGATTCTTCGACCTGACGACCGTCGACCAGTTCCCCGCGGGGCAGGGCGCTCGTGCCGCTGCCACGATCCTCCACGAGCTCGAGCAACCGGCAGGCAGCGTCCCCGACCGCGAAGAGCTGCCCTACGAACTCGTCGTGCGGGGCAGCACCGCGCGTATTGGCACCTGACCGTGGGTCTTCTGCAGCTTGCGCGGGCGCCCGTGCAGGCGTAGTCTCGCCCGCCGTGACACTTGACGCGCCCGAATCGGGCGTACCCGAGACGCCCGTCGCTAAGCGCATCCTCCTGGGCCAGCCGCTGTCCTCCGATGCGATGGACGAGCACCTGCTCCCGAAGAAGATGGCACTGCCGATCTTCGCCTCCGACGCACTGTCGTCGGTGGCCTACGCGCCGCAGGAACTGCTCATGATCCTGCTGACCGGTGGGCTCGCTTTTCTCGCCTTCTCGCCGTGGATCGCCGCCGCTGTCGTCGTGCTGCTGAGCGTCGTCGTGCTCAGCTACCGGCAGCTCATCAAGGCTTATCCCTCGGGCGGTGGGGACTACGAGGTGGCCCGCACCAATCTCGGCGAGGTACCCGGTGTCGTCGTGGCGGCCGCCCTGTTGGTCGACTACGTCCTCACCGTGGCGGTGTCGGTGGCCTCGGGGGTCGACAACATCATCTCCGCCCTCCCCGGGCTCGACCCGGCGCGCGTCGAACTTGCGATCGGCTTCGTCGTCGTCATCGTGCTCATCAACCTGCGGGGCGTGCGCGAGGCATCCCTCGTCTTCGCAATCCCCACCTATGTCTTCATCGGCTCGGTGGTGTTCATGATCGGCACCGGGCTCGTGCGCACCGCGCTCGGGGACCCGCCGGTCGCGTCGTCCGCTGAGTTCGCGGTGCAGGCCGAGAGCCTGTCGCAGGCTGCCGTCATCCTGCTCGTTCTGCGCGCCTTCTCGAGCGGATGCTCCGCCCTGACAGGTGTCGAAGCGGTCTCCAACGGAGTCCCGGCCTTCCGCCGCCCCAAGGTGCGCAATGCCCAGACCACCCTCACGATGATGGGCGGCGTCGCGATCCTGATGTTCGCGGGCCTCACGGCACTAGCCCTGGTATCGGGAGTGCACTACGCCGAAGACCCCTGCACGCTCGTCGGGTTCGACTGCGCGAACCAACCGCAGCCGAGCCTCATGGCACAGGTCGCTGCCGCAACGTTCGGCATGGGGTCGATCCCCTTCTACCTGATCCAGGCTGCGACCGCGCTCGTGCTGCTGCTGGCAGCCAACACCGCCTTCAACGGCTTCCCCCTTCTCGGGGCGGTCCTGGCCCGCGACGGCTACGCCCCGAAGGCGCTGAACACCCGCGGCGACCGTCTCGTGTTCTCCAACGGGATGCTGGTGCTCGGTCTTATCGCGATCGCCGTGCTGGTGATCTACCAGGCCAACCTCACGACGCTCATCCAGCTGTACATCATCGGGGTCTTCGTGTCGTTCTCGATCGGCCAGATCGGCATGGTGCGACACTGGCGCCGCATCATCCGGGCCACCACCCGCGTCGAAGCGCGGCGAGATCCGGCATCCGGCCTCGAACGCCGTGGCGCGATCACGGGACTGATCATCAACACGACCGGAGCAACCTTCACCGCCGCCGTTCTGATCATCGTGACCGTGACGAAGTTCACGCACGGGGCCTGGCTCGTCTTCCTGGCGATCCCGATCCTTGCCACCCTGATGCTCGGGGTGAACCGGTATTACCGCGACGTCGAGCACGAGATCCGAATGGATGACGAGATCCACTTCGGCTCGGACGGTGACGTTGCACTCGTCATGGTCAGCCGGCTGCAGAAGCCGGTGGCGAAGGCGCTCGACTATGCGATGGCCGCGCGCCACGACAAGACGATAGCCCTGCACGTCGCGACCGACCACGAGGATGCCGACGCCCTGCAGCAGGAGTGGAAGGCGCACGGAATCCCCATTCCCCTCGTGATCATCGACTCGCCCTACCGCACCTACGCGGGGCCCATCGGCGAGTTCATCCGGCGCTACCGCGAGAAGAACGGGCCTGCCGTGATGACCGTGTACCTGCCGCAGTACATCGTCGGGCACTGGTGGGAGACACTGCTGCACAACCGCCGCTCCCGGCGGCTCGCGCAGCAGCTCATGCTGATTCACGGCGTCACGATCACGCTCGTGCCGTGGTTGCTTGACTCGTCGGAGCTGATCTACGGGCGCCGGTCGCGCCCCCTGCCCGGCCAGGAGCGGGCGGGGCGGCCCTACGATCCGGTCGAGAACTTCGAGCACGCCGAGCATTCGAGCCTCGAGCGTCCGCAGGATTAGCGCGCAGCATCCGTCGCACCGGGCCCGCCGACCCGATCCGCCGACACGTACGGCGCGTACGCTGGAGGGGTGACCGTTCCTGCCGTGACCCCGCTGGATCTCGCCGCCGTCCGCGCCGATTTCCCCCTGCTCGCGCAGGAGGTGAACGGCCACCCACTCGCCTACCTCGACTCTGCCGCGACGAGCCAGAAGCCGCAGCAGGTGATCGATGCCGAGGTGGAGTTTCTGACCCACACGAACGCAGCGGTCCACCGCGGCGCCCACACGCTTGCTGCCGAGTCCACTGACGCGTTCGAGGATGCCCGTGAGGCGGTTGCGGCGTTCGTGGGCGCCGGCGAGGGCGAGCTCGTCTGGACATCCGGCGCCACCGCTGGCATCAATCTCATCGCATACGCGATCGGGAATGCGACCCTCGGGCGGGGCGGCGAAGCAGCGAGGCGCTTTGCGCTGCAGCCGGATGACGAGATCGTCGTGACGGAGTCCGAGCACCACGCGAACCTCATCCCTTGGCAGGAGCTCGCCGCCCGCACGGGTGCGCGGCTGCGCCACATCCCGGTGCTGGACGACGGACGCCTCGACATGGATGCCGCTGCCAAGCTGATCGGCGACCGCACCCGGATCGTCGCGTTCCCGCACGTGTCGAATGTGCTGGGCATCATCAACCCGATCGACGACCTCATCGCTCTTGCGCGCAACGTCGACGCGATCACGGTGATGGATGCCTGTCAGTCGGTTCCCCACCTGAGCATCGACCTCCCGGCGATCGGCGTGGATTTCGCCGTGTTCTCGGGCCACAAGATGCTCGGCCCGTACGGCATCGGCGGGCTCTACGGCAGGCGCGAGCTGCTGAATGCGCTGCCCCCGTTCCTCACCGGCGGGTCGATGATCACGACAGTCACGCTGGATGAGGCCCAGTACCTGCCCTCGCCGCAGCGCTTCGAGGCCGGGACGCAGCCGGTCTCGCAGGCCGTCGGCCTCGCCACCGCCGCCCGCTACCTCCAGTCGCTCGGGATGGACGCGGTTCACGCGCACGAGGTCGAGCTCGAGCGGCGCATGCGCGACGGACTGCGCGAGATTCCCGGCATCCGTCTTCTCGGAGACACTGACGCCGCACCCCGCGTGGGTCTCGCCTCGTTCGCCGTCGACGGCGTCCACGCCCACGATGTAGGGCAATTCCTCGACTCGCGGGGCGTCGCAGTGCGCGTGGGCCATCACTGCGCGCAGCCCCTGCACCGCCGGTTCGGTCTCACGGCCTCGGTGCGGGCCTCGGCATCCGTCTACACGACCCCCGACGAGGTCGACCGATTCCTGGACGCAACCCGTGGCGTCCGCGCATTCTTCGGAGCATCCTGATGAGTCTTGAATCCCTGTACCAGGAGCTGATCCTGGACCACTCGAAGCGTCCGCACGGCTTCGGTCTTGCCGAGGCCGATGACCACTCGGGCACGAGCTACCAGCGCAACCCGATCTGCGGTGACGAGGTGACACTGCGGGTGCGGGTCTCGGATGACGGCCAGACGATCCGCGATGTGACGTGGGAGGGCCAGGGCTGCTCGATATCGCAGGCGTCGGCATCCATGCTCGTGGACCTCATCGACGGCGTCCCGCGCGAGAAGGCAGCGGAACTGATCGATGGCTTCCGCGAGGCGCTGCGCTCGCGCGGCACGATCGAGCTCGACGAGGACGTCTACGAGGATGCCGCAGCACTCTCGGGCGTCTCGAAGTTCAGCGCCCGCGTGAAGTGCGCGATGCTCGCCTGGGTCGCCCTCGAAGAGAGCCTCGCCCAGACATCCTGACCCTCCCACGGCACCCGCGTGAGCCTCAGCGGATGCGGCGGCGGTAGCGCAGCATCGCGAGGACGTAGCCGATCACCAGGATGCCGAGCGTCCAGGCCAGCGCGATCCAGATGTCCGTTCCCACGGGCTGCCCCGCGAGCAGCGCGCGGATGGTGTCGACGATCGGGGTCACAGGCTGGTTCTCGGCGAACCACGCGACCGGCGCCGGCATCGTGTCGGTCGGCACGAAGGCGGAGCTGATGAACGGCAGGAGTATCAGCGGGTACGAGAAGGCGCTCGCCCCGTCGACCGTCTTGGCTGACAGTCCCGCGAGTACCGCGAGCCACGTGAGAGTCAGCGTGAACAGCAGCAGGATGCCGACGACGGCCAGCCACGCGAGCACTCCGGCACCCGAGCGGAAGCCGAAGATGAACGCCACCCCGATGACGATCGCCAGCGACACGAGGTTCGCAGCCAGCGAGGTCAGCACGTGCGCCCACAGGGCGCTGGACCGTGCGATCGGCATCGACTGGAACCGCTCGAACATCCCGCCCTGCAGATCGAGGAACAGTCGGTACGACGTGTACGCGACGCCCGAGGCGATTGTGATGAGCAGGATGCCGGGCAGCAGGTAGTCGATGTAGGACTGAGCGCCGGTGTCGATCGCACCGCCGAGGACGAAGACGAACAGCAGCAAGATGCCGATCGGCATGACAGCTGTCGTGATGATCGTGTCGGGGCTTCGCAGGATGTGCCGGAGCGACCGGCTGGTCAACGCCGTTGTGTCGGCGATCACGTGCGTGGTCATTTCGCCTCCTCAGGCGTTGGGGTGTCGGCATCGGCCGCGGCGGGTGCGCCGATGATGGCGAGGAAGACCTCTTCGAGCGTCGGCTGCTTCTCGACGTACTCGACCTGGGCGGGAGGGAGCAGTGCCTTGAGCTCGGCGAGCGTACCGTCGGCGATGATCCGCCCCTCGTGCAGGATCGCGATCCGATCGGCGAGATGCTCGGCCTCATCGAGGTACTGCGTCGTAAGCAGCACGGTGGTGCCGCCGGCAGCGAGCTCGCGGACGGCATCCCACACCTCGATGCGCGCCTGGGGATCCAGGCCGGTCGTCGGCTCGTCGAGGAAGATCACCGGGGGGTTCCCGATGAGGCTCATCGCGATGTCGAGGCGCCGCTTCATGCCGCCCGAGTACGTGCCGGCGGGGCGACTCCCGGCATCCGTCAACCGGAACCGGGCCAGCAGCGCATCGGCGATGCTGCGCGGGTCGGGGAGGTGACGCAGCCGCGCCACGAGCGCCAGGTTCTCGCGGCCGGTCAGCACGTCGTCGACCGCGGTGAACTGGCCAGTGAGACTGATCGTCTCGCGCACCCGGGCCGGGTCGGCGGCGACATCCGCCCCCGCGACCTCGGCGGTGCCGGCATCCTGATGCGTGAGGGTCGCGAGGATGCGGACGAGCGTCGTCTTGCCCGCGCCGTTGGAGCCGAGCAGGGCGACGATCGCACCGGTCGGCACGTCGAGGTCGACGCCGCGAAGGACGTCGAGGTCTCCGAAGGACTTCGTCAGTCCGGATACGCGGATCGCGGATGCCGGCGCAGATGTCGCGGCGGTCATGATGTTTCTCCGTCACCGGTCGCGGCTTCGGCCCGGGCGATTGCGTCGATCAGCCGGCGCTGTTCCTTCGTGATCCACGACCCGAGGCCATAGTTCGCCTTGAACTCCTCGACGAAGGCGACGGGGTCGTCACCGACGATGTCTCGAACCGGGGTTCCGTCGAGGGCGGCGCGTTCGAACAGGTCGGCGAGGTCGTCGAGCATCTGAAGCATGAGCGGGCCGCCATCTGCCGTTCCGCCGACGTACATCAGGTATCGCTCGATCCCGTCGACCGCTGTGCGGTACGGCGCGGGCAGCTGCTTGACGCGCTCCTTGTATGCGCGCCAGCGGCGCTTGTCTTCCATCGAGCCCGTCACGAGCTCGATCCACTTCGCGGCCATAGTCAGTCGCTCCCTTCGGTCTGGTCATCGGTGGTGTGAAGCTGATCGAGGCGCTCGGACAGGAAGCTCCAGGTGCGCCAGAACTCCTCGAGGTCGTCGCGTCCTCGGTCGTTGAGTGAGTAGACCTTGCGGGGCGGGCCTTTCTCGGACGGGACCTTCTCGACATCCACGAGCCCGCGCTGCTCGATCCGCACCAGGAGGGCGTAGATCGTGCCCTCGGCGATGTCGGTGAAGCCGCGCTCGCGCAGCCGCGCCGTGATCTCGTACCCGTAGGCCGAGCCGGTCGCCAGCAGCGCGAGAACGATGCCCTCGAGCGTGCCCTTGAGCATCTCGGTCATCTGCTTGCCCATCGGCATCCTCACTACTCAGTGTTATTGACTACCAGTAGATAGTAACACTGAGTACTGAGTCCGCAACCCCCGGGAAGACCGAAGGGTCGCAACACGCCGTACGCTGCACCTCGGCAGCGGCGTGTTGCGACCCTTCGTGTGAAACGGATGCCGCGAGCGGCGACTCAGGCCGGCAGGAGCTCCCGCTCCAGTCGGGCGTAGCTAGTCTCCATGCCCTCGGTCATACCGGTGGCCAGGACCATGTCGCGCGTGTCCTTGTCGGGGTACTCGATCACGAGCGTGATGAGGGTCGCGCCGTCCTCTTCGTAGAGGGACATGTCGTTGAGCGTCGACGGGAAGTCGGTGCCGGTCATGTGCTCGGTGGTCACCGCACGCCTCGGGGCCTCGCTCACGAGTGTCTCGCCGTCGAAGCCGAACGTCTCACCCTCGACCCCCTCGTCGGGCGTCCACTCATAGCGGTAGCGCCCGCCGACCGTCGGATCGACCTCGCACACCGTCATCCGCCAGCCGTCCGGACCCAGCAGCCACTTCTTCATGAGCTCGGGCTCGGTGTGGGCCCGCCACACGAGATCGCGGGGCCCCTCGATCAGCCGCGTGATGCGCACGTGCGTGTCACTGAGGATCTCAGTCTGCGTGCCCTTGCCCTGCGCGTACTCGCGCAGGTCCTGCAGCACTGCGTCGAGCTGATTGATGGCCAGGGTCGAGCCTTCGACGGCGCCGAACTCGACAACCTGCTCCAGGGCTTCGAGCGAGTCGAAGTAGGTGATGTTGGTGAGTCGCGAGCCCTCGGGCGTCGCCTCGAAGAGGAACTCGACGCGCATCGTGGGCATGCCTTCGAGCACGTCGCCGTCACCGTTGAGAAACGAGTCGAGCACCTCGAATCGGTGTGGCTCGTCGATGGCCGTGAACTCCCAGCCGCCGCGCGACACCTCGCCCTGCGGGCTGGTCATCTGATACTGCGTGCGCCCACCGGGAGTGAGATCGAACGACGTGAAGGTCGCCGGCCATCCCGGAGGGCCCCAGAAGCGGTCGAGCTGGGCAGGGTCGGTGAACGCACGCCAGAGTCGCTCGACGGGCGCGGCGAAGTCGCCGACGAGCGTCATCGTGAGCGCGTCGGGGTCGGTGGTGACAGCGGTGACGGGCATCGTCAGTTCCCTTTCGTGGTGATGGATGCCGATGGGTCGGCTGGCTCGGCGAGCAGGTCGTCAAGTCGCTGGATGCGCGCCCGCCACAGGTCTTCGTAGCGGGCGAGGAGGGCACGAGCCCGGGCGATCATGGTCGGATCGGCGCGAACGAGACGCTCGCGCCCCTCCGCTCGCTTGATGATGAGGCCGGCCTCTTCGAGGACGGCGACGTGCTTCTGGACCGCCGCGAACGACATGTCGTAGTCCCGCGCGAGCACCGAGACCGAGTGCTCGGACTCGATTGTCCGCCGCAGGATGTCGCGCCGGGTCGCTGCCGCGAGCGCGTGGAACAGGCGGTCGATCTCGTCATCCGTGAGGTCCCTTTGTACAACCATTTGGTTGTACGTTAAGGCACGCCAAGGCCGCCGTCAACCCCCTCGGATCAATCTCGATAGTGGCCGCGGAGCCGCTCAGATCGCGCGGGACCCTTCCGCGCGATCCCGGATCGGATCGAGAATCGCCTCCGCAGCCCAGGTCGCAGCGTCGGCGATGTCGCGACCACTCATCCCCAGCTGTCGGCGCATTGCCACCCAGGTCGCCGCCGAGTCGAGGTGACACAGTGCTGCGACAATCTGCTGTCGCTCGTTCTCTCCCAGAGAAGGGACCTCGTGCCTCAGGAGCGCGCTGAACGCCTCGCGATACGGGGCAGGCTCGGCACCGTTGACGCCGCGCATCGAGGTTTCGGCGACCACATAGGCCAACTCCGGGCGACGATCGTACGCTTCCATGGCCTCGCGAATCGCGATCGGGACATCGAAGATGGACTCGCACTGCGATCGAGAGAACGTCGTCCTCTCGATCCAAGCGGATGTCGCAAGCAGCAAGTCGACGCGGGTCGGGTAGTGACGGAACACCGTGCGCTCTCCGACTCCCGCCCGCAGCGCGATCACGCGAAAGGACACGTCATCCGTGCCCACTTCCTCGATCAGTTCGGCGTATGCCGCGAGGATCGCCGATTGGGTGGCAGACAGTTCGGCGTCCGCGTCGGTTGCGGCCACTACGCCGCCCTGCTCGCCTTCGTCTCACGTGGGAGCACTTGAGCCATCGCGGACTCGAAAGCCTCGAAGGTCTGGTCTCCGCTCATGTCGAAGCCCGTCCGCATCCGCGCCCAGAACTGCGCAGATGCGAAGTAGCGGGCGTTGGCGGCGATCCGCAGCGCGTCACGTCGGTTCAGACAGGGGACCGACTCCTGCAGCATCACCATGATTGCGTCGGTCATCGGCGTGGCCTGCTCGTCGCCCATCGGGGAGAGTGAGGCACCCCGGGCCGCCACGAAAGCGAAGGCCGGCTCCGCGGCATACGCGGCGAAGCGATTCCGCACGGCTTCCCGGAACTGCGCGAACGTGTGGAACTCGGCGATCCGAAAGTGCTCCTCCTCGATCCAGCGACCCAGCGCATCCAGAAGGTTCGACCTCGTCGGGAAGCGGCGGTAGAGGGTGCGCTCTGAGACGCCGGATGCTTCGGCGAGGTCGAGGTACGTGATGTCCTCGAATGTCCGATGTCGCAGCAGGGTCGCCGCGCAGGCGAGAATCGCACCAGAGGTGTCGATCGTCTCGTCAACGACCACTGTCGCGCTCTCCTCTCGTCGGCGGCGGCTCCGGCGGTAGGACGTATCGGTCCGAATCGTCGAGGGTCAGAGCTAGCGACGAGACGTATTGCACCTCGCCCCGGGGCCCCAACTCAGCCGACATCAGCATATCCGGCCGCTCAAAGGTGTACCCCGTGACGTGGCAACGAAGTCGCTCTCCGGAAGGATTCCCGTCCGCATCCAGAATCGGCGTCGGGATGCCGTCTGAGGACCGGCGCAGGTAGTACCGACCCCGCGTCGCGATCGCCATGAGCGGGGTCACGATGAGAGCTACCCCAATAGCAATCAGCACCGAGAATGGCTGCAGATTCGGTCCGAACGCCCCGGCAAAGGTCAGCAGCGACAGCAGGGAGGCAAGGCTCACCGACAAGAGGCCGACCGGGTTCCAGTCGTGCAGCATGCCCCGCCGGAACTCGGGGTAACGCGGCGAGATCTTCAGGATCAGCTTGTTGATGACAATGTCGGCCGAGATCGTCACGAGCCAGGCCATCACAACGTTGGCGTACAGACTCAGGACGAACGAGATGAGGCTGAAGACATCCATGAGCATGAGGGCAAGCGCGATGATGAGGTTGAACAGCACGAACACCGTGCGCCCGGGATATCGCTTGCGCACCCGGGTGTACACGTTCGACCAGGCCAGCGACCCGGAGTAAGCGTTCGTCACATTGATCTTTATCTGAGCGATCACGATCAACAGCAGGACGAGGGCCAATGCGAGCCAGTCCGGCACGAGCGACTCGTACATCCCCAAGAACTGAGCGACCGGCTCGACTGCTCGGTCCCCGATCATCGGATCGACCTTCGTGACCAGATAGACCGCCAGGAACAGTCCGATGAGCTGCTTGGTCCCGCTGAAGACCACCCACCCCGGCCCGCTGAAGACAAAAGACACCCACCACGAGCGCGAGTTTCGCGCGGTGCGTGGCGGCATGACACGGATGTAGTCGATCTGCTCGGCAAGCTGCGGGGTCAGCGCGAAGCACACCGCAGCACTGGCAACGATCGCGCTGAAACTGACCTCGCCGTCCGAGAGTCCCGTGAACTCGACGAACTCGACGACCGACTCCGGTTGGGTACCGACGATCCAGATCAGGGGAAGCAGTGCCAGCGCCAACCACAGCGGCGTCGTCCAGAACTGCAGTCTCTCCAGCGCCCGCATCCCGTAGATCACGATCGGGATTACGACCACGGTCGAGATGACATACCCGAGCGGTAGCGGAATCCCCACCGCCACAGCGAGTCCCTGCGCCATGATCGCGCCCTCGAGCGCGAAGAAGATGCAGGTGAATCCTGCGAACACGACGGTGGTGATGATCGACCCGTAGTAACCGAAGCCGGAGCCGCGTGCGACGAGGTCGAGGTCGAGGTTGTACCGCGCCGCGTAATAGGCGACGGGAAATCCCACCGCGAAGATGATCACGGATGCCAGCAGGATGCCGAGCATGGCGTTTGCCGTCCCGTGCTCGAGCCCGATACTGGCGCCGATAGAGAAGTCGGCGAGAAAGGCGATCGACCCTAGTGCGGTGCCTCCGACGGACAGGGCGCTCCACCGGCGGAAGGAGCGCGGAACGTAGCGGAAGGCATAGTCCTCAAGACTGTCTTCTGCAGCCGCTCGCGCGTCGCCCGCACGGTTCAGGGTCCGCATGCCCAGCGCACCCACTCTCACCTCCGAGATGTCGTCTGCTTCGGATTGTGCCGAGAGTGTGTTTCACCGGCGTTGCCGCGAGGAATCGATCTGAATCAGATCGCCATCGCGGCGCGTACATCGTCGATCGCCGACGCCCCACCCTCACCGCTCATCGTGATTCGACCCGACTGCAGCACGTAGTACGTGCTCGTCGACCGCAGCGCGAAGCCGACATGCTGCTCCACCAGCAGGACCGAGAGATCGCCACGACGCGTGAGGTCGATGATGACCCGTTCGATATCCGCGACGATATTCGGCTGGATACCCTCGGTGGGTTCATCGAGCACCAAGAGTCGTGGCTTGGTCAGCAGGGTACGAGCGATCGCCAGTTGCTGGCGCTGACCGCCCGACAGAAGACCGGCCCTTCGCCCCAGGAGTTGTTTGAGGACCGGGAACAGGTCGAACACCTCGTCGATGTCGGAGTTGCGCTTTGCCACCAGCTGGAGGTTTTCGAGCGTGGTCATCTGCGGGAAGGACTGCTGCCCTTGCGGCACGTAGCCAAGGCCGCGGTGCACCCGCTTCGAGGGCGGCATCTTGGTGACATCCTCACCGTCGATGCGTACCTGTCCACTCATCACCGGAATCAGGCCTGTAGCGACGCGCAGGAGGGTGGTCTTGCCCGCACCGTTATGACCCATCACCGAGACGGCGGAGCCGGTCGGAATCTGGATGGTGACGTCATGGAGCACCTTGGTGCGCCCATAACCTGCTGTGACGCCGGTGATCTCGAGCATCAGTGGCCCCCCTCGCCTTCCACGGCGGCGTCGGCGGCCGTCCCCAGATAGACCTCCTGGACCCGCCGGTCCGCCTGCACCTGTTCAACAGTCCCGGCAGCCAGGAGCTTGCCCGAGTGCATCACGGTGACCCACTCGGCGTAGTTGCGCACGAAGTCCATATCGTGCTCGATGACGATGATCGTGCGCTGATCGCCGATGCGCTGGAGCAGTTGCCCGGTCTCGTCCCGTTCGTCGGCATTCATGCCGGCCACGGGCTCGTCCAGGAACATGACCTTCGCGTCTTGGACGAGGAGCATGCCGATCTCAAGCCACTGCTTCTGCCCGTGCGCGAGGATGCCGGCAGGCTTGTCGCGAAGCCCGGACAGGCCGATCGTCTCTAGCGCGGACTCCACGTACTCGGGCACTCCGCGCCGAGCAAGAGGAAGTCCCCAGGCCCGGCGATGCAGACCGCCCGCGATGTCGAGGTTCTGGAGCACCGAGAGCTCGTCGAACACTGTCGCGGTCTGGAAAGTTCGCCCCACGCCGGCACGCACGATCTTGTTCGCCTTCATCGAGACAAGATCCATCCCGTTATAGGTGGCAGTCCCGGTCGCGGGAACCAGACCGGTGAGCGCATCCACGAGGGTCGTCTTGCCTGCTCCGTTCGGTCCGATGAGAAAGTGGACCTGCCCCTTGAGCATGAGCAGATCGACATCGTCGACTGCCTTGAACCCGTCGAAGCTGACCGTGAGGTGGGACACGGTCACGGAGGTTTCGGCATCGGGGACGAGGACGCCCGAGTCGGATGCTGCGGGCGACGTGCTCGCGTTCTCACTCATGCTTTCGCCTCGCCTTCGATCGGCAACGGCGCGGGTGCAGACGTGCGGTCACGCGCCAACAAGTCTTTGACCCGCCCCACCAGGGAGGCCAGGCCGTTGGGGAGGAAGAGGGTCACGACGACGAAGAGTAGACCGAGCAGGTACACCCATCCGTCGGGCCAACTCGAGGCGAGGCTGGATTGACCCCATCCGATCGCCATGGCACCGAGCACCGGGCCGAACAGGGAGGCACGGCCCCCGAGTGCGACACCGGCGATCATGAGGATCGACGCGGAGGCCCCGATCTCTTGCGGAGTGATGATCCCGACCAGGGGGACGAACATGGCGCCCCCGATGCTGGCCATGACCGCGGCGATGACGAAGGCAGCGAGCTTGACGTTGGCCGGGTCATAACCCAGGAACCGCACGCGCTCCTCGGCGTCGCGGGTCGCCAGCAGCAGCTCGCCGAAACGGCTGCGGTAGAGCTGCCACACCACGACCATGCAGACGACGAGAAGACTCGCGGTGATGAGGTAGACCATCACCTGGTTGGCGGGATCCTTCAGGTCGTACCCGAAGAACGACGTGAAGCCGCTGAGGCCTGTGTCACCTCCGGTCTCGCGGATCGTTGAGCTGATCCAGATGGCGAGCGCGACCGCGAGCGCCTGAGTGAGGATGGCGAAGTAGGCGCCTTTGACGCGGCGCTTGAACAGCGCAAAACCAAGGATGCCGGCCACGATGATCGGCAGCACGAGGATGGCCAGCAGAGTGAACCAGGGGCTGCGGAAGGGCTCCCAGAAGACAGGGAGCGGGGCTAGCGGGTCGTAGAGGATCATGAACCCGGGCAGCGCGTCCGGGCCGGCAGTTTCGAGTGTCAGGTGCATGGCCATGGCGTAGGCACCGAGGCCGAAGAAGACTCCCTGCCCCATGACGAGCATCCCGCCGCGTCCCCACGCCAGTCCGATCCCGACGGCGACGATCGCCCAGGCGCAGTACTTGCCGAGGTTGTTGACCCAGTGCATCGTCAGGATCGACGGCGCCACCGCGAGGAGGATGACGGCGAAGATGCCGATGCCGATGAGCGAGTACCAGGGCTTGAGCTTGGTCAGGATGGTCATGCCAACCCCCTCGTGCGGACGGTGAACAGACCCTGCGGGCGGATCTGCAGGAAGACGACGACGAGCACGAAGGCGAGCACCTGAGCAAGGCTCCCGCTGGTCAGGTCGGCGAAGAAGGCCATCGCAATGCCGATCGCGAAGGCGGCGATCACGGTGCCCTTGATCTGCCCGATACCCCCAGCCACGACGACGAGGAAGGCGGGAATGATGTACTGGGTCCCCATCTGGGAGTTGGTTCCCCCGATGAGGGAGGCTGCGACACCCGCGACTCCAGCCAGTCCCGAGCCCACGAAGAAGGTGATGCGGTCCACGGTGCGGGTGCGTACTCCCACGGTCTCGGCCAGGTCGCGGTTTTGCACCGTGGCGCGAATCCGGCGCCCGAACGAGGAGTACTTGAGCCAGGCGGCGAGGATCGCCACGCACGCCGCGGCAAGTCCGATGGTGAACACCTGGCGCAGTGGCCAGGCGTAGCCGAAGACGTTGATCTGGCCCTGGAGCCAGCCGGGGTTCTCCACCGGCACTCCCTGGGCGGGGAAGATCTGCAGCGCTGCCTGCTGCAGGATCAGGGCCACACCGACGGTGACCAAGAGCGTGTCGAGGGGGCGGCGGTACATCCACTGGAGAATTCCCGCCTCCAGCAGAAGACCCAGGAGCCCGGCGACGACGAAGGCGACGGGCAACGCGACAGGGATAGAGATGTTGCTGTCGGGGATGACGAGCTGAACGAGGAATGTCGTGAAGGCGCCGACCATGATGAACTCGCCGTGCGCCATGTTGATCACCCCCATCTGGCCGAAGGTCAGGGTGAGGCCGAGTGCTGTCAACAGCAGCAAGGCGCCCAGCGCGGTGCCGTTGAGCAGCGGCGGAATCAGTGCATCCATTCGAGTTCACTCCCTTCTGTTCTCGCGCGTGTTCATGGATGAGCCGGTGCTGCGGGGCCCCGGACAGGCCGGGACCCCGCAGTGCCTTGTGTGTGTCAGCCCGCGGCTGCCACGAGGGCGTTGCGCACGTCCTCGGGGAACCAGGAGTACTGCTCGAGGTACGGGTCGGGCTCGATGAACCCGTCCGATGCCCAGACGATGTCGAACTGGTTGTCGGCGTTGATGCGTCCGATGTGGCCCGGCTTGGAGATGTGGTGGTTCTCCCCGTTGAGGGTCACGACACCCTCGGGAGCGTCCACCGTGATCTCGTTGTCCAGGGCAGCCTGGTTGATCGCGTCGACGTCGAAGGAGCCAGCGGCTTCAACGAGGGCCTTGTAGAGGTAGAGCGAGATGTACGCGGCCTCCATGGGGTCCGAGGTCACGCCGCTGCTGCCCGGGTAGGCCTGCCAGGCCTCGATGAACGCCGGGTTGTTCGGGGTGTCGAGGGACTGGAAGTAGTTCCACGAGGCGTAGTTGCCGGTGACCTCGTGACCCATCGCGGGAGCTTCTTCTTCAGCGATCGAGACCGAGATGATCGGTGTCTCTTCGGGAGTGAGGCCCGCGTCGTAGTACGCCTTGATGAACCCGACGTTGGAGGAACCGTTGATCGTGTTGAAGATGTAGTCGGGGTCAGCCTCGACGATCTTGGCAACCTGGGTCGTCCAGTCGTCACGATCCAGCGGCACGTACTCTTCGCCGACGATCTCGATGCCGAGCTCCTCTGCGTAGAGCTTGATGATCGCGTTCGCGGTGCGGGGGAAGACGTAGTCCGATCCCGCCAGGAACAGGGTCTTCACTCCCTGCGATGCCAGGTAGTCCATGGCGGGAATGATCTGCTGGTTGGTCGTGGCACCGGTGTAGTAGATGTTCGGTGAGGACTCGAGGCCTTCGTACTGGACCGGGTAGAAGAAGAGGCCGTTGTACTCCTCGACGACAGGCTTGACAGCCTTACGCGACGAGGAGGTCCAGCCGCCGAAGATCGCGGCGACGCAGTCCTGCGTGAGCAGCTTCTCGGTCTTCTCGGCGAAGGTGGGCCAGTCGGTGGCGCCGTCTTCCTGGATGTATTCGATCTGCTTGCCCAGGATGCCGCCGTCGGCGTTGATCTCATCAGCCGCCATGTGCAGCACGTTCGAGACCGTGGTCTCGGAGATCGCCATGCCTCCGGTCAGCGAGTTGAGGAATCCGAGCTTGACGGTGTCGCCCGAGGTGTCGACGCAGCTCTCCGCGGCCGCAGGGGCTTCGCTCGAGGCTGCGTCGTCGGTGCGGGCGCCGCATCCGGCGAGGACGAGGGCTGCGGCTGAGGCCATGGCGCCTGCCGCAAGCAGCGTCCGTAGACGCCTGCCAGTGGTGATCATGCTGTGCTCCGTTTCAGGTTGCGTGTGCGAGAGCGCAAGCCGCACCGTCCGCACGGATGGCGCGACGAATACCGCTTGCGTGGCGTTCCGCGTCGGATGCGCCGTTCGCCCGGTCAGAGGATCTGTGGTGCGGGGTGGGACCCCTCGCCGAGGTCTGAGCGAAGAGGTCCCGAATCGCCGGTGGCAGAACACCGCCGACTGCTGCAGGTGAGTTCACCATGGACCCGTGGCATTACATTGCCATTACTCGAATGTGTCGACCATGTAAAACTGCCAAAGCCAGATTCTTGCTATTTCCTTGAAATTGCGGGGTTTTTCGCTGGCTTGAGTCAAGTGATCACACCGATCATGATGAGTGAGTAACGCAGAGATGACAGACTTTTGTCACTGCTCGGGATGCTGTCCGACAAGCATCCTGACAGTGATCCGACTCGCCGGCCCCTCAGTGAGGGCCAAGCCGAAGGGAGCGCCCCGTGCATCTGTCACCTGCGGATACCGAGAAGCTGCTGCTCGCCGTGGCGGGCATGGTGGCCAGAGACCGTCAGGCACGCGGCGTCAAGCTCAACCACCCCGAGGCCGTAGCCCTCCTGTCGACGTGGGTGATCGAGCGCGCCAGGGAAGGTGTCGGGGTAGCGGAGCTCATGGCGGCGGGGCGCACAGTGCTCACCCGCGATGACGTCATGGAGGGCGTGGCCGACATGCTCGTCGACGTACAGGTCGAAGCCACCTTCCCCGACGGCCGGAAGCTCGTCACCGTTCACCATCCGATCGACTGAGAGGGTCACCGTGGCATCGGGAACATCATCAGGACCGGGAGCCATCCGCGTGCGTCCGGGGCAGATCGAGCTCAACAGCGACCGCGCGGCAGACGAGCGGCTCGAGTTGATCATTCTCAACACGGGGGATCGTCCCGTGCAGATCGGCTCCCACATCCATCTGCCCGACGTCAACGACGCGCTCGACTTCGACCGCGCAGCAGCTGCGGGCTTTCGACTCGACATTCCCTCGGGGACGTCGGAGCGTTTCGAGCCAGGGGTCTCCAAGCGCGTGGCAGCGGTGAGCCTGCGCGGGCATCGCCGAGTGGCAGGCATCCGTATCCGTCACGAGGAGGGAGACCTCTGATGGTCAGTATCGATAGGGAAAGATACGCCGCGATCTACGGGCCCACCACCGGCGATCAGGTGCGCCTGGGCGACACCGACCTCTGGATCGAGATCGAGAGGGACCTCACCGCCGGCGGCGAAGAGGCAGTGTTCGGGGGCGGCAAGTCGATCCGCGAGTCCATGGCGCAGAGCACTGTTTCGCGCGCCGATGGCGCCCTGGACACCGTGATCACGAACGCGATCATCCTCGACTGGTGGGGAATCGTGCGCGCCGATGTCGGCGTCCGCGAGGGCCGGATCGTCGGGATAGGGCGCGCGGGCAACCCCGACATCGCCGATGGGGTGGACCCTCGGCTGATCATCGGACCCTCCACCGACGTCATCTCCGGGGAGGGAAAGATCCTCACCGCGGGGGCCATCGACTCGCACGTTCACCTGCTGTCCCCGTCGCAAATTCACGAGGCGCTCGCGGCGGGAATCACCACGGTCGTCGGGGGAGGAACGGGACCCTCGGAAGGATCGAAGGCCACCACCGTCACTCCCGGGTCCTGGCATCTCGAACACATGCACCGCGCTCTGGACGGCCTTCCGGTGAACGTCCTGCTGCTGGGCAAGGGGAACACCGTCTCGGCCGCGGCATTCGAGGAGCAGGCGCTCGCGGGGGCAGCGGGTTACAAAGTCCACGAGGACTGGGGCTCGACTCCCGCAGCTATCGACGCGAGCTTGCGCGCGGCCGAGGAATGGGGCCTCCAGGTAGCCCTGCACAGTGACTCGCTCAACGAGGCGGGCTATGTCGATTCGACGATCGCCGCGATCGCGGGGCGCACGATCCATGCGTTCCACGTCGAGGGGGCGGGGGGCGGTCACGCTCCCGACATCCTCTCGATCGCGAGTCTTCCCTACGTTATTCCCGGCTCGACGAACCCGACACTGCCCCACACGGTCAACACGGTCGCCGAGCACCTCGACATGCTGATGGTCTGTCACCACCTCAACCCGGGTGTACCCGAGGATCTCGCCTTCGCGGAGTCCCGCATCCGGGGGACAACGATCGCCGCCGAAGACATCCTGCACGACATGGGCGCCATCTCGATCACCTCCTCCGACGCGCAGGCGATGGGACGGATCGGCGAGGTCATCACCCGCACCTGGCAGGTCGCCCACGTCATGAAGGCCAGGCGCGGAAGCCTCGGCACCTCCCTCCCCGCCGACAACGAGCGGGCCCGTCGGTATGTCGCGAAGTACACGGTCAACCCCGCGATCGCTCACGGCATCGACGGGGAGGTCGGCTCGATCGAGGTGGGCAAGCTCGCCGACCTCGTGCTCTGGGATCCGCGGTTCTTCGGTTTCCGCCCGAGCGTGGTCATGAAAGGTGGCGGGCTGGTGTGGGGCGCCCTCGGCGATCCGAACGCCTCGATCCCCACCCCGCAACCGGTGCTCATGCGTCCCGCCTTCAGCGATGCGATCGGCGGCGCCCTGTCGGTGTCGTTTGTCTCTCCCGCCGCGCTGGCGGCGGGGATCGAGGAGCGCCTCGGGCTGACACGCCGGATGCTGCCGCTGCAGTCCACCCGCGCGGTCACCAAGGCCGACATGCGCAACAACGATGCGCTGCCACGAATCGACATCCGGCCCGACACGTTCGACATCCGCATCGATGGCGAGCTCGTCGAACCCGCCCCCGCCGCCCGCCTGCCGCTGGCCCAGCTCTACCAGTTGTTCTGATGGCACTGTCCTCGACCTCCGCCGCGATGCTCCTCGCGGATGCCAGGCTGCCCTCCGGCGGTCACGCGCACTCCGCCGGCGTGGAGCCCGCGCTGATGTCGGGCCTGCAGGCAGCGGAGCTTCCCGCTCTGCTGCGCGGTCGGGCAGCCACGGTGACCCTCATCGAGGCGGGGACTGCTGTCGCCGCACGCCACGTGCGCATGATCGACGGTGATCTGGACGCTGTCGAGGCGGCATGGGCGGCCCGTACCCCGAGCGCCGCGCTGAGGGATGCCGCGCGCCACCTCGCCCGCGGATACCTGCGGGTCGGGACCGAGCTCCTCCCCGGCGACTCGGCTATCCACACCTGGCGCGGGCGGGCGACCCCTCCGCCGCGGGCCTGCGTGCTCGGGGTCATCGCGGCGGGGCTAGACATGCCAGCGCTGGATCTGGCGCGACTGGTCGTCTACGAAGACATACAGGCAGCTGCAGCCGCGGTCCTCAAGCTCGAGCCTCGCGATCCGCTCGATCTGGTCTCTCTCGTGGTCGAGGTCTGCAGCGAGATCGAGAACGAGCTACCGCTGATTGCGCAGATCACCGACCCGACCGACATCCCCGCCCTGTCCGCACCGCAATCCGAACAGTGGGCCCAGGCCCACGCCCAATCGACCAGGAGGCTCTTTCGTGCCTGACCACTCACCCCGCGCCCTGCGGCTTGGCGTTGCCGGCCCCGTCGGCACCGGCAAGTCCTCACTCATCGCGACGATCTGCCGCATTCTTGCCGACGAGATCCGCATCGGCGTCATCACCAATGACATCTACACCGACGAGGATGCCCGGTTCTTGCGCTCTGCCGGAGTGCTCGATCCTGAGCGCATCGTCGCCGTGGAGACCGGGGCCTGCCCGCACACCGCCATCCGCGACGATGTCACCGCGAACCTGCTCGCCGCCGAAGACCTGGAGCGTGCCTTCGCGCCCCTGGACCTCGTCGTCATCGAGTCGGGCGGCGACAACCTCACCGCCACCTTCTCGCCCGCGCTCGTGGATGCGCAGATCTTCGTCCTCGATGTAGCTGGGGGCGGCGATGTCGCCCGAAAGGGTGGTCCCGGTATCGCCCGGGCCGACCTGCTTGTCGTGAACAAGACCGACCTCGCGCCCTATGTCGGGGTAGATGTCGAGCAGATGGTCGCCGACGCCACCCTCGCCCGCGACGGCCGCACGGTGCTCGCTCTCTCGCGCACCGACGCCGTCTCGGTCGCGGCGTTGCGCGAGTGGGTGCTGTCGATCCTCGCCGCACACCGCGACGGATCGCACGTCCCCCAGGATCCCGGCCCCATGGCCCCCCACTTCCACGCCGACGAGGAAGGCGGCGGGTTCCTGCACAGCCACGCCGACGGCGAGCACGCTCACGCACACGCGGACGGGGCCCTGCACGATCACGCGGACCACGCCCACTCGTGAGACCCACCGTCGTCGAGGTGAGTGCGCGGGGCGACTCTGTCGCGTGCGCACTGGACGGCGAGCTGGTTCTCCCCCGCCTCGTGCATCGCCGGGGGCACTCGGTCGAGATCGCGCTGGTCTCGGGCCGAGCGATGCTCATGCCCGGGGACCACGTCGAGCTCGACATCCGTGTCGGGGACGGATGCTCAGTGCGCCTGGTCGACATCGGCGGTCTCATCGTCTACGGGCGAGAGGAGGTCGGCCAGTCGCAGTGGCACGCGCGCCTTGACCTCGGCGCCGATGCTCACCTCGTGTGGGATGGCCTGCCCACGGTGGTCACCGACGCGGGCTCTCTCACGCGGTCGATGACCGTGCGACTGGGCGCCGGAGCATCCGTGATCGCCCGCGAAACGCTCGTCCTCGGTCGCTCCGGCGAGCGCGGCGGCGCGCTTACTGCCGATGTGGAAGTGACGGATGCCGCGGGCCCGGTGCTGCGCGAGCGCCTGCAGGTTCGCGGCGACCAGCCCCGGCCCGGCATCCTCGGCTCACACCGCGTGGTGGATTCAGTCCTCTACCTCGGCGAGGGGATCGAGGCGCCGCCTGTGCCCGACGCTGTGCGTCTGGACCTGGAGCGCGGTGGCACCGTGCTGCGTTACCTCGGCGACCACGCCCACGACAGCCCGCTCGAGGACCTGCTTCCGCTCGGCACGACGCTCCGGTGCGCTCGGAGCGCCAGCGATGATGAGGGTTTCGCGCCTTACGCCGACACCGGCCGGGTCGATGCTGGTCGTCCGCGCTTGGGACGGTGAGTGTCGAGTTCGAGCACCATTGCGTGCGCGGCGCGCGCCGCGAGTTGCGCCTCGACGTGATCGAGCCACCGAAGTTCCGCCTCCGCACCGAAAACCATCGACTCGTTGAGAAGCGACCAGGCGAGCTCTTCCGGTCCGCCGACGATCTCACCACCGAACGTCGCCCTGCGCAGGGACTCGAGGCGCCGAGTCGAGGCTCGCCGCTGCGTATCGATGACCTCGAACGCATCGACTCCCGGCAGCGTCGCTGCGAGGGCGAGCTTGATCGCGAGCTCGTCCCGGGTTCCGGGGTTGCGTTCGACCGGAGACGCCAGCCAGGCGCGCGCCTCGCCGCGGCCGGCATCCGTGATCTGCCAGTAGATGTGGCCGTCCGTGTCGGGTGCGCCCCGCGAAACGAGGCCGTCGCGCTCGAGCCGCTCGAGAGTGCTGTAGATCTGGCCGACGTTGAGCGACGAGCTCGAGCCGGTGCGCCGCTCGAACTCCGACCGCAGCTGGTAGCCGTAGCACGGCCCCTGCGCCAGGATCGCCAACAGGCTCTGCCTCACCGACATTCGAGTCTCCCTGCGCGCGATATGTATACCGGGTAGTGTCGCGCTCCTTATGGATACCGCCGCGACGACGCTATGGAGTGGTGCTGGCCGGGCGTTTGGCGGAATCCGCTATATGGTCTGACCACATTAGGGGTGAGCGTCGTGGGCTTCACTGAACGATTGGCGATGCGCCGACTCTCGGCGTAGAACGGCACCGTGTTCGGTTCGTCTCGGCGCCGCATGGTCGGATGCCTCGCCCTCATCCCCGCTGTCACGATCGTCGCCGTCGCCTGCTCGCCGGCGGCTGCCACCGCTCCCTCGCCTGCACCCCTCGACCCGACAGCAGGAATCATCGTCGGCGACGGCGCGGTCGACATCCAGCTCTGGAGCGACCCTTCCTGCCCGCACTGCATGAGCCTCGACGAGGCGATCGGTGACGACCTCGCCGCCTTCGTCGGCGATGGCACGGCGACGTGGACCCTGCATCCGATGACGTACGTGAGCGCCAAGCGCGGTGACGTCACCGACTACTCGACCCGGGCCGCGGCACTTCTCCTCGGCGTCGCAGTGGCGGGCGAGGATGACGCACTCCTGCCGCTGTACGGACTGATCCAGCAGAACCAGGTCACGGCAGATCACTCACCTAGCGACGAGGAACTCCTCGGATTCGCGGCCACGGCTGGCGCGACATCCGACCTGTCGACAGCGATCGCTGACTACGCGGGACTCGCGAGCGCCGCCAATGACGCGTGGCTCGGCAAGCCGATTCCCGGCACCGACCAGGTCGTCGACCACGTCCCGTTGCTGGTCATCGACGGCACCGTGTTCGAGATCCGCGAAGACGGCACGGATGCTGCGCGCTTCGCAACTGCGGTAGCCGACGCCGCCGCAGACTGATCCTCAGCCGAGCCCCTCCCGGCGCGGCGCAGACGCCGCATCCCCCTCGCCGACCACGGGCTTGCGCGACAGGCCGACGGAGCCGGAGGCGGCATCCTTCGACAGTGCCGCGGCGACCGCGGCCGACTCGTCGACATCCGGGTACTGAGGCCGCAGCTGCACGGCCTGGCGCTTCTTCTGCTCGCGCTTCGCCTTGCGTGACGAGTACGTGAGGTTCAGGGCCTCGACGAGGTATCTGCTCCAAACGCAGCAACTTCGCCGAGTACTCCACCCGTGCCGTCGCTCTTCTTTCCGCCGGACCCGGCGCAGACCCCCGAGTGGCTATGATTCGAGAACATCGAAACAGGGAGCGGGCCAGACCCGCCCGAACCGAACCGCATTACGGTCGCTTTGGAGAGAGATGTCTCAACTCGGAAACCTCAAGCAGCAGGTCAACGGCATCGGAACTGCGGCCAAGGCCTCAGCTGCCAACCTCAGCTCGTTCAACCAGCAGTTCTCCACGAAGATCGGCGAAGTGCAGTCACTCATCGGCGGCGCTGCGTCGGGTGCCGATCAGCAGGCGATGCAGTCCTTCCAGGCTGCCGCAAAGGCCGTGCAGCAGGCCGTCGCTGCACTCGAAGGAGCCGCGCAGGCGGCCAACAGGTGGACACAGAGCGCCTGAGCCCCAGCGTCAACTCACGACGATGTCGGACAACGGGAATGCCCTCCGCGCAGCAGCCGTCAAGGCGGAGCGGTTCGCAGATCAGGCCAAGCGCGTCACCGTGATAGCGAGGACGATGTCGACTCATCTGCGCGGAATGGCCGACGAACTCAACGCCACGATCGGGGGGGACGCGAACAACTTCTCGAACCGGGGAATCTCGTTGCTCAACGAGGTGGGCCAGCACGAAGAGTACATGGCGCGAGCGACCGAGCAGATGGCACGGATCGCGGCGTCTCTCGCTGAGAGGCTGCGCATGAGCGCGCGCCGCGAGGATGACGCGTCGGCAGCTCGCTGACCGCTGGATCTGGGGACCCGCGATGCCGTCATCCCTCGAAGAGATCGCCAGGAAGGTCGAGGCGACAGGACGAGATCACGCGCTTGAGAAGTGGGCCGCGGACGTCAGGAGAGAGGTCGACGCACTCGCGTCGCAGTTCTCAGAGCTCTCGGCCTCCATCGCCGCCGCCGGCGACCGCGGCGAGGCCGGCTCAGACCTTGCCGACATCCGTGTGGCGTTCGGTTCGATCTATGGCGACCTGCGGGCGGTCTGGGAGTCCTCGTCCGAACTGGACAGGCTGCTCCGCCAGATCGTTCATCATCTCGTCCGCACCTCGCCGTCCGCGGCACTGGCAGCTTCGAGCCAGTCCGCGACGCCGGATGATCGCCTGCGGGACCCCTCCAAGTACGATCTGGCCGAACTCTCCTTCGCCGTCGTCTTCGGCCCGGAGGCTCTCCCCGCAGCGCGTTCCACCGACCTTGCCGTGGATCTCATCAGTCCATCCGTGGGAAGCATCAACGCCGTCATAGATGCGTTCGGACCGGTTCCCGAGCTCCTGCAAGCCGTAGGCCATGCGTTCACCGCATTGGGAATACTCTCGAGCGGATGGGACCTGGCCCGCGGCCTGTACAGACGTGACTGGTACCTGGCCGCCGACGGCGCCATCACCTATGCTGTCGGCGTAGTCGGCCTCGGAATCCTGCTGGCTGGAGCTGCTGCACCCTTCATGCTGACGGCGTTCGAACTCGGCTGGGCCGGAGCGGGACTGATCGCTCACCGGTGGGGCGGGGAGAAGCCGGTCAGCCTACACCTCGCCAGTTTTGCCACGGCGTTGCTGGGACCTCGCACACATGATGACTCAGCGTGAACGGAGCTACCCGACCTATGGATGACAAGGAACTTCGCGAGTCCGCGCTCCTGCTCACCCCCGCAGAAGTGAGCGCTCTCCTCGGATTCACTCAGACCGCGGGCGCCCTCAGGACGGCGGAAGTCCTGGGTCTCACGCTCGTACCGCCCGATGTCACCGATCCCCTGAAGGGCCTGGAAACCCTGGTCGAACGGGGTCTCGTCCTCGCGGACGGTGAGTTAAGAACCGCCACCGGCCAAGCCGAGACCGTCGCGCTCGTCGTCGCGGCGGCGGAGGAGTGGGTCCGCTTCGGCTTCATCCGCGGAGAGATGATGGATGTCGCCGTCGCTGCATCCGGTCCCGCGGGGCGCGTCCTGGTGAGCGCGACACGGGGGACCCAATACCAGGTCGTTCCCCTGAACCCTCAGCGCACGCTCGCCGACTTCGCCGCCGACTCCACCGGCCGATTCCTGGACCACTACGACAACTCCACCGCCGTGGTGAATCGACTCCGCGCCGCTAGTGACTCCACCATCGCGGTCCGGCGAGCGGGCGAGAGCTGGTCTGTTTCGCATCACGTCGGCGGGGACGTCGAGAACCCAGACTTCACCACAGTAGCCGGGCGAGACGAAGCTCTGAGAGGGGTCAGTCAGCTCTGGTCGTGACCCACGATGGGGACGCTCACACCAGCACGATACGTCTTCCGGCCCCGCCGTCGAAGCTCGGAAGCACAGGAGCGGTACCTGCGGGAACCGCTCGCGAAGAGCCCCAGGCTCGGATCTCGGCGAGGTCTTCAGGGTTCGACTGGGAGAACGGAATGGTGTTCTCGAAGAACGAGAGCACCGTCTCATCGTCATACATCGCGGACTGGTGGTTGTTGAACATTGACAGAGCGATGTCGTTCACCACAGCGTCGATCTCCGCACCGCTGAATCCCTCCGTCGCATCGAGCAAGCGAGCGCACAGATCCGGGGGCAGGTCGAAACGAGCCTTTGAGGTGAAGTACAGTCGCAGGATCTCCTCCCGGTCCGAACGGTCAGGGAGGTCCACGAAGAAGATCTCGTCGAAGCGCCCCTTTCGGGTCAGCTCCGGTGGCAACGCCGAAATGTCATTCGCCGTGGCGACCATGAAGACCTTCGACGTCGACTCCTGCAGCCAGTACAAAAATTGCCCGACCAACCGGCGTGACGTTCCGCCGTCGTTCGATCCAGAAAGCGCCTTCTCGATCTCATCGATCCAGAGCACGCAGGGAGCGACCCGGTCCGCCGTCTCCAAGGCTTCCTTCAAACGTCCTTCCGATTGTCCGACGTACATCCCCAGGATCGCCGACATGTCCAAGCGGTAAAGGGGAAGCCCCCAGTCCTGGGCAATCGTCTTGGCAGACAGCGATTTCCCGCAGCCCGGGACGCCGACCAGGAGCACACCCTTGGGCGGCTTGATGGCAAGACCCGAGAAGTCCGCGCGCATCAACTCCGACTTCTTTCGCAGCCAGTTGCGGAGGTTTCGCAGGCCCCCGACTCTGTAGTCGTCGCGCAGCTTGACCCGCTCGAGGCCTGCCAGTTCCCCGAAGATCCGGTCCTTGTGCTCGCTAAGCTTGGTCAGGTCCTCCTGCGCCAGGCTGCCCCTCGCGAGCATCGTCGCTATCACGTTGGTCGCCTCCGTCTGGGTCACCCCGAGAAGGGTGGACGCAGCCTGGCGGAGTTCGTCTCGCTGCCATGAGATCTGCACCTGGGCGCGATGTGCGTCCACCATGCTCGTGATCTCGGTCAGCAACTCTTCCTCGTTGGGCAGATCAAGCTCGGCGCTCATCCCGAGTCGGCCCAACCCGCTCCAGACGGGCTTGTCACTGACGATGATCACCGTGCCAGCCTTTGTCTCCGCGAGCCGTGCGAGTTCCGCAAGGTGTCGTGAGGTCGAGGACTCGTCCATCAGATCTTCGATATCGGTGAACGCGAAGTTCACGTACTCGGTCCGTCGAAACAGTGAAGTCGCGTACTCCATGGCCGCTGCCAATGATGTGTCGTCGGAAACTTGCTGACCACTGGGGAGCTGTTTCAGCCCCTCCGTGCGGCTCTGCAGGTAGAACGGCATCGTCTTGAACTCTGCGGCGACAGACGCGATCAACGACAGACACCGGTTCAACTCAATCGAGCGAATCACCACCAGGGGAACCCGCGCGGCGAGGTAGTTGCGAACGAGCTCTCGGGTCTCGGCAAATGCAGGCATGGGGTCGTCGTTCCTTACTTCCTTGCGGAGCGTGAAAAGAGCCGCGCCCTCTTATGTGGCTCCGCCGCTTCGGTTGTCGTTGCAGAAGTGGGCCTCGGATAATCATCCAACGCCCGCACCAGAGTGTTTTCCCGGACCACTCGCAGCAACCGGTCGTTCTCAGTGCGCAGGGACCTGCCTGCAGCGACTTCGGTCGAGAGGCTCTGTTCGATCTGTCTCTGAAGGTCTGCCAGGTCCGCGCTGAAGCCTGCGTAGAGTGCATCGCGAATCGGCTCGGGGAGCCGCTCATCGTAGATGAGCTCGAAGCGCGGCCTGAGCCGCTGTCGTTGCGCCACGAGGGACCTCGCAAGCTCGTGCGTGCTTGGCGCGCGACCGATGGCGGCGCTGAGTTCGCTGCTCCACTTCCTCATGAAACTCTCCAGCGCGTCGTTGATCGCTCGCTGCACATCCCCCCAGGTCTGGCGGTCGAACGTTGAGACGTCAAGCGGCGGAAGATCTTGCGTCGCCAGAACGGACGGGTTGTCTGGCCACAGCCGGAGCGCCGACATCCAGGCTTCATAGGGTCCGGCACCTGGCCTGACCGAATCCGGTCGCTGGCCGAAGATCATCGCGATCGGGAATCGCCGGCACGGGTCACCAGCTGTTCACCCGGGGGGACGGGCGACCAGGAGGGCAACCCACCCGCGATCCGTCGATCGCGCCCGATGGATGCCGAGGTCGTGGCGGCCCGCGGCGCCAGGAGGTCTCGACGAATCACGGTAAGAGGTGAGTCGGCACTTTCCTCCAGAGGGCGCGGAACCATGTTCACCGGAGAGGGCCGTCGAATGAAGGTGGGCGCGGAAGCGTCATAGATCGGCTGCGAAGGCGTGACCGGTGTGACCACCGGCGCCAAGTCATAGCCCCCAGGCAGGGGCGGGTCAGAGGGCGCCGACCCGACGTCGTACCCAGACGCAGCCGGCTCCGCCTCGGACGGGCTTGCGGAAGGCGTGGCGTTGAACTCCTCAAAGGCCCGGGTCACTATTGCGTGCTGGGCGTGGAGTTCCACGAGCTTCTGGTCCGCCGCCGCGTGTGCGGCTTGGTCTCCAGCGGCAGCCTGGCCGAGCAGGCTGTTGTACTCCGCCTCCAGCTGCCCATAGCGGTCGAGCGCTCGCTGGTACTGCTCCGCTGATGCCCCGGTCATTTGTCTGCCCCTGCCTCGTTGGCGTTGAACGCAACACCGATCTGCCACATTCTCAGCAGCCCAATGAGCTCCGTCTCGCGCTGATCGAATTCCGCATAGTCCTGGCTGGCGTCGTAGAACTCCTTCATCGTCAAGCGGTATAGCTCGACCGAGTCCGCAATGGCTCGCTCCCGATTTCGTTCCAGCTCGGCGATGTCCTTCTCGGCACGCTTCTTCGCGATCATCCACAGCCCTCCGGCCAGACCGCCCACGAGCACCAACAAGATCAGCGCCAGCACCCACAGATGAAGGAGGAGCATGACGATGAACAGGAAAAGCCCCGCTGCCCCGGCGAGCACGTATTTCGCCGGCTTGACCCTCCTTGCATCGATGTACTTCTCGAACGTCTCCTCCCAGTGTCGGCGGAGGGAGGAAACCGAGTCTGCATCCGAAACATCCGAGCGGGTCTCCCAGCCAGGAAAGCCGTACGTACTCGCCCACGGAGTGTGGTCCGCACCCAGCACCACCCGCACCCAGGTCGGTACTTTGCTCCGGTAGTTCGCGACGAACTGGCTGATGCCCGATTCGATCTCGCCCCGGGTCGCACCGACTGCCAGTTGCTGCGTTCGAGGACTCACGGCAAGCAGCTCCGGCTCCATGGCGACGAACGTCTGCAGGCTCAACGCATCGATCGTGGTTGCGAGAGCCTCATCCATGACCTCCGCCTGGACCAGAGCTCGGTCGAGATCGCCGTCTTGCTCGATGATCGCCTCCTGCATGGCGATGTCGCGCCGAAGCGGGAGTTCCTCCTCGTCGTAGTTCGTGACGAGCTGCTCGAGAAGCTCATCCAACTGATCGATAGTGCCGCCCTGTGCGGCGAAGACGCCCTCGTGGATCTTGCGGAAGTGATCGATGAGCACGGGAAGGGATGACGATGCCTCGATCAGCTCTTTGAGAAGCGGCCATTCGGGGCAGAAGCTCCGCAGATTCGGGTACTCGTCATCGTGCAAGAACAGGCCCGAGACTTCGGCGTACGAGCGCCAGTCCTGTACCTGCTTATCCACGAGCTCAGGGTCCTGCCGGAGCTGCTCCATCCATGAGGCCAGTTGATCACCCGCGAACTGCGCTCCAGCGGGACCAAACGCACCCTGCGCGAGCGACTCGAAGATCACCGCAAAGTGCCGTCCGAGTCCGCGCGGATCCTGTCCCCGAAGGTAGTGCTTCAGCCACCGAACAGCGAGCTCTTCCCGGCCTTGCCTCCGCAATACCAGGGCGAAGAACATGGAGGTCTTGCGAGGGTCTCTCCGGAATGCCTCCTCGACGGAGATCTTCGCTATCTCTTCGTTGTCCTTCGACCACGCGGCAAGTGCCACGAGCGCCGGAGCAAGCCAGTAGCGGGGGGTCTGAATCATCAGTTCCTCGCTGACCTGGGTGACGGTGTGGTTGCTCACGTTTCCCACGTCGAAGGCCTGAAGGATTCCGATCGACGCGCGCCGCACCGCCTGGTAATGACCGTACTCGCGCTCGAGGTCGTCCTTCAGACCGCTGAGCTTGGTCTCTGCGCGCTGAACGATTGCGGTACGTCGGGCTTCATTGACATAGTCCTCGAACGCAGCGCGAAGGATCTCAAGCTTCTGATCGGTCCTGACCAGATCAGACCTGAGTCCGCCGACCTCGACCTGGATCGTGTGGGTGACCTGGTTTTCCAACTGCTGCAGTTGTCGAAAGACCGGACTGAGATCGATCGAGATTTCACCAGCCATGAGGCCTCCTTGAACGTATGGGTGAACTATGCGGCGGGAATGCCATCGGGGCGGACAGGGATGATCTGGCCATCCGCGTAGACCTCTATGTACGCGTAGGCGTCAGTCACGGCGAGAGAACGCGCGGGTTCGAATCCAGAGGGGACCGGCTCCGCGTGAGTGAAGTGACGGATGATCGATCCGTCGAGAGTCATCAGGTGATCCGCGTACGGATGCCCGAGATAGCAGTGGCCGAACAGACCCAGCAGCGCGCCGCCTCCGCGCGATTCGAACTCTCCGTTGAGCCACTCGGCGATCTCCCTCGCCGCCAGTTCGTTCGGTGCCGAGTCGAGGATCTTCATCGACGCGACGATGTCGGCACTCCGCATCGATCTGCGAGCGATCAGCTGAGCATCCGTAGCAATACTCCGCGCGGGAAGGGTCGTGTCGCCCTGACGGCCCCGCCCGCCTCGTTCGATGAACTCCTGGCCTCGGTTCCTGAAAAAGGCCATCTCAGTAGCCTCCCTCGGGCAGCCCGCGGCGCCGCCGTTCAGCGATCGCCCGGGCCGTCTCGCGAGCAATCCACTGGACCGCCTGTTGTGCGGTCTCCGCGTCACTCCTGATCTGGGCCAACGACTCATCGAGCTGGCTCGGGTTCATCATCGATACTTCCTGCGACAGAGCCGGGCGCACTCGCGCGTCTTGCACCAGGTGCCTCACCAAGGTGTCGGTTTCCCCGATTGCACGCTCGCGCATCGCCCACTCGTGCTGCGCTCGCTGAAGACTCGACTGCGCCACTCGCACGGCTTCATCTCTATACGCAGACGCCTGACTGTGACGCTCCTCCTGAACTCGGGGAGCGTTGGCGAGGAGCTCGACCATCTCCACGTAGTTCTGATAGTCACTCATCACGCTCAACCATTCCTCTCTCGAGTTCCGCCGCCCACGGCTCGAAGGGGATGACGACCTTCAACTGGGAGTCGGCGTTCCTGTCGATCACACCGATCCTCGGCTCTCCGTCGACCCGGGCCCTGACGTCTCCCGTGAGGTCGCGCAAGTCGTCGAGGCCGAGCCGGACCGTGATGAACGCGCCGATTCCCTTCAAGCCATAGTCGAAGACGTCCTTCGCAACACTCACGCTGGGCCACTGTGTGACCAGGTGGACCCCGCTGAGCGCGCCTTCCCGAGCGGTTCTGACGAGGACATCGCGCGCAGAAGGGCTTGCGGGTGACGCCGCGAACGCCGCACCGAAGTCTGGGAGCACGAACTCGGACACAGGATCCGCGTTCGTCTCACCGGAGGTGGCCTCCGGGACGAGATCCAGGTCGGGGATTCGGGAGGCGCCCAGCACCACAAGGAGGATCGAACCGCGGCTCTCCCGGACCCGCCCGCCGATCTCGTCTCGCAGGTACCCTGCCGCGTGACGTGCCGGAATGTGCCGCACTCGCGCACCCGGGCGCTTATCCAGGGACGGCAACCATGCGGGCACGGAGTCGGACCCTCCGGATACGATCACGATCTCATCGTCGGGACCTAGCTGGCGGGCAGCGGAATGCAGAATTCCGGAGATGAGCCCCGGGACGATCGGCTCGTGCTCATCGTCTTGGCCGACGATGGCCACCGACTGATCGCGCTCGTTGCGCACGACGAGTTCTTCGACCTTCCGAGAAACGGCGATCGGACGGCCAACCCACAGGCGAAGCGGGTCACGCGCGTTCGCCCTCAGACTGAGCTCATCCAGCGCGAGGCGATCCCAGTCGGCCAATCGCTTGCCGAAGAAGACTATCGGTGGCGCACCGTGGCCGCGCTTCCACAACCGCTGCTGCACTCCAGCGAAGCGCGGCTTGTCCACGTAAGCCGCGATACCGCGCTGGTTCGCTCGCTCATAGCCGAGCTCCTTGTTCCAGATGAACTCGCCGCGATGCCTCAGTTCCGACGCAGCGAAATTGCGGCTACTAAGGATCTCCTCAGATCCCTGAGGAGAGTTCTTCAGCGACAGCCTCAAGGGGAACTGTCCGAAGATCGCATCCCCCTTACTGCGAAGGGCGACGACCCCAGAGGTCGTCTGCGACGCAAGGATCATGTGAACACCGGCAGAGCGGCCCTGCCGTGAGAATCGGTCGAACAGCCCGACCGCTGCATCCGTGAGCGCATCGACGCCAGTGAACATCTCATGGAACTCGTCGATGACCATCACCATTCGCGGTAGCACGCGGCCCGTCTTCCTGCGGTATGTGAGGATGTCAGCGACGCCCGCGTCCTTGAACAGTCGGGAGCGTCGTTCCAGTTCGGCGTCGACATATCTGAGCACTGCGAGACCGAACTCTTGGTTCGATTCGAGCCCCAGCACGCTCACGTGGGGCAGCCAATTCTCCCCGGCTCGATCCGGGCCGAACGTACTGAACTCGACCCCCTGTTTGAAGTCGAGCAGAATGAGTTCGAGTTCCTCGGGCGAGTACCGGGCGGCAAGGGAGTACACGATGCCCAGGATCAGATTCGACTTGCCCGACCCCGACGCCCCGCCGATGAGCAGGTTCGGGTGAGCGGGATTCTCGGTTCGCAACGAGATCCTCAACTCGTTGCGACCCTGGCGCCCGATCGTCGCCTCGACAGCCTCCAGGGATGACTCGCGCCAAAGGTCCGCGAGATCTTCCGAGATCAACTCCTCCAGTGGAATCGTCGGGCCGGTGTTGCCTGAGACCAGTTCCCTGAGCCTTTCGAGCGACCGTGAAACCGCCTGGGCCGTCGGCGGCCGATCGAGCGTAGCCTGGGCACGGTCAGTGAAGTCGGAGGCAGTCACAGCGCCTCCATCGACTGTGACTGCCTGTAGCCGCTCACGAAGTCTTAGAGGTTCGACTCCCCGCTGCGACGGCGCCTGCGCGTCCTCCTGGACGAGGACGACAACGCCAGCGCTGGGCCGCATCTCCGAGAGTCGAAGTAGCACATCGTGGAGCCGCTCGCTGACCCCATACGGATAGCTGAGCACCACGACAACGCTCAGCACCCCCTCAGGCATCTGCTCGTTCCTCCACAATTCCGTCAAGGACCGCGCCCCCGCCGCAATCACTCCCTCGGCGTTGCTGGCTACCCGCGACTCGATGAGACTGTCGAGTCGGCGAAGGAAGGCATCGCCGTCGGCGGCAGGAGAGGGAAATGCTGCCGGGTTGATTTCGCGAAGCGGCGCGAGCGGGGCCATTCGCGCCGTCGAACGAGGGTCGAAGACCTCGATCGCGAGATTCTGCGTCGGCGACTGCAGCGCCAGCCTCAGGACGGCGTCGAAGACGAGGTCCAATCCCTCTGCGGGATCGCCCGACACGTACCACCCTCGCGCCGGCTGCAGCGCGGTCAGCGCCGGAACCTCGCCACGGGAAACATGGGCTGTTCCGATTCGGACATAGTCCGCCGGTCCCGCTGCAACGGGAGCGGAGAGGATGCCATCGCTTTCCCATGACTCCCCCGCTAGGCCCGGAGCCAGCATCCGGACAACGTCATGGATGCGGGCAACGGCCGACGCAGCCGCCTGGGCGATATCCATGTCGGCGTCCGAAACGGCTTGGCGATGCACGGCGTCAGCTCGTCCGCGCGCGCGGTCGTAGTCCTCCTGCTCCGCACGCAGAGCCTGGTCTCGGGCCATTGAAAAGGCCGCTGCAACCGTACTCATCTGCGCCGAGAGCCTCACGGCATCAGCCGCTAACTGCGCCGAGTTGTTCGCGATCCGTCGTTCCAGCGATTCCAGATCAAACGCCTCAGTCGGGCGGTTGACGGATTCCGCGCCGGTCGGCACGCCCCCCCCACAGCGGACGCTTCCAGGGCGGGACTGATTCGTCGTTCGCCCGCAGCCGTGGAATCACTGCAGGAGAACGCTCGGCCGCCTCAGGCGCTGCTCCAGCGGGAATACCATTGATAAGCACCCGCCGGGGCGTCCCCGACGATCCTGCGGACATCTTCTCACCCCCGACCTTGTGAGTGATTCACACCGTACTGTCAGGTTTGGAGGGGTGTCAAAGCAGTTTGGCTCCTATTGGCCGGGCGTTCGCTGTCTGTCCTGCAGCCCGCAGACTGATCCTCAGCCGAGCCCCTCCCGGCGCGGCGCAGACGCCGCATCCCCCTCGCCGACCACGGGCTTGCGCGACAGGCCGACGGAGCCGGAGGCGGCATCCTTCGACAGTGCCGCGGCGACCGCGGCCGACTCGTCGACATCCGGGTACTGAGGCCGCAGCTGCACGGCCTGGCGCTTCTTCTGCTCGCGCTTCGCCTTGCGTGACGAGTACGTGAGGTTCAGGGCCTCGACGAAGATCGCGAAGGCCATCGGGCCGTAGATGAAGGCCTTGTCGATCTTGATGTGGAAGCCCTCGGCGATCAAGAAGACGCCGATCAGCAGCAGGAACGACAGCGCCAGCATCTTCACGGTCGGGTGCGCGTTGACGAACGCGAAGATGAACCGCGACGCGAAGAGCATGATGCCGAACGAGAGCACCACGACGGTGATGATGATGACCATGTTCGAGGTCATGCCGACCGCCGTGATGACGGAGTCGAGCGAGAAGACGATGTCGAGCAAGAGGATCTGCGCGATGACCGATCCGAAGCTCACACCCTTGCGGCCGCCCGCGCCCTCGCCGTGTTCCTCTTCGGCGCCCTCGAGCTTGTGGTGGATCTCGGTGACTGCCTTGTATACCAGGAAGAGCCCACCCGCGATGAGGATGAAGTCCTTCCACGAGAACGAGATGCCCCACAGCGTCACGACGGGTTCCGTGAGGGTGATGATCCACCCCGCCGCGAAGACGAGGCCGACGCGGATCAGCATCGCGAGCGTCAGTCCAAGGTTGCGCGCTCGCGCCTGCTGCTCCTTGGGGAGCTTGGAGGCGAGGATCGAGATGAAGATGACGTTGTCGACGCCCAGCACGATCTCCAGCACGAACAGCGTGACGAAGACCGCGATCAGGTCGGGCGTGAAAGCGAAGGAAAAGTCCACGCAGCCAGCGTAGGGCCTGGATTCGGTCGCGCTGTTGCGCTGGTTCGCGCCGCGCCAACCCGCATCATGGCGCGACCGAAGAATCTGGCGCTCAGTTCAGTCGCGCCGATGTGTGGGTATGGGGGCGGGCGACCCACAATACGGCGCGACTGAACCGGGTCCGAAGCACACCGATCGGACCCATATACCCCCTAGGGTATAGTTTGCGTCATGCCACCGTCCCCTGCCGACCGCGTCGACCGGCCCGTCATCGGCGAGTGGGTTGACGGCATCGACATCCCCGTCATCAACGAGCGTGCCGTGCGCGCCTCGGCCGGCATCCTGTTCCTCCTGGGCTTCGGCGCCTGGCTCTATGGCGTGATCACCGGCGACCTGCAGTACATGCGCGGGTTCGGCATCCTGTTCGCCGCCGAGATGTTCCTGCGCCTGTTCGTCGGAACCCGCTTCACGCCCACCCTTCTGATCGGCACCCTCATCACGCGTCCGCAGCGACCCGAGTGGGTGGATGCCGCCCCCAAGCAGTTCGCCTGGGGGCTCGGATTCTCGATGGCCCTTCTCGGGTGTCTGTCGCTCGGATGGCTCGGGCTGCCGGCGGCGATCGCGCAGACGATCTGCGCCGGATGCCTGCTCCTGCTGTTTGCAGAGTCGGCCTTCGGCATCTGCGTGGGCTGCGAGCTGGCCCGCCGCTTCGCGCGCACTAAGCCGCAACTGTGCGCCGGCGACACGTGCACCTACACTCCTCCAGCCCGCGGCGAGCGCCATTCGGTCGAGTGAGGAGCGGCGTGCCAACACAGAACGGGTCTGACGCGCGAGTCGCAACAGCGCACGGATTGCACGACACCCCGCCGGGGGTATACGTCGCCCGGCGAGTCGGGCACGATCTGCGCCGTTGCGACGAGACCGCGCCGGCACGTCGAGCGCCCGAGGACGAGCACGAACCGACACGGATGCCGAAAGCGGCCGCCGCGTAGACTGGAGCGGCCCGCACGCTGGCGCCGGTCTCGGCATCCTCGACCACTGGAGTCCCACCCCGTGAGCACCCCGATCACTCCCGCCCGAGCAGCCGCCGACACCGTCGAGAACGCCGCAGCCACGCCCGAGCGCGAGCAGCCGTACGGCGCGCTCGGCCTGAAGGATGACGAGTACGCGCAGATCCGCGAGATTCTCGGCCGCCGACCCACGAGCGGTGAGCTGGCCATGTACTCCGTCATGTGGAGCGAGCACTGCTCCTACAAGTCCAGCAAGATCTATCTGCGCCGGTTCGGGCAGAAGGTCTCGGATGAGATGCGCGAGCGCCTCATGGTCGGCATGGGACAGAACGCCGGCGTCGTCGACATCGGCGAGGGCTGGGCCGTGACGTTCAAGGTCGAGTCGCACAACCACCCGAGCTACATCGAGCCGTTCCAGGGCGCCGCGACCGGCGTCGGCGGCATCGTCCGCGACATCATCTCGATGGGCGCACGCCCCGTCGCCGTCATGGACCAGCTGCGCTTCGGAGCGATTGACAACCCCGACACCGCCCGCGTCGTGCACGGCGTCGTCTCCGGTATCTCGTTCTACGGCAACTGCCTGGGCCTTCCGAACATCGGCGGCGAGACGGTGTTCGACTCCGTCTATCAGGGCAACCCGCTCGTCAACGCCCTCGCCGTGGGCGTGCTGCGCCACGAAGACCTCAAGCTCGCCAACGCCTCGGGTGCGGGCAACAAGGTCGTGCTCTTCGGTGCCCGAACCGGCGGCGACGGCATCGGCGGAGCATCCATCCTCGCCTCCGACACCTTCGCCGACGGCGGCCCGACCAAGCGCCCAGCCGTGCAGGTTGGCGACCCGTTCGCCGAGAAGGTGCTCATCGAGTGCTGCCTCGAGCTCTACAAGGCGAACCTCGTCGAAGCGATCCAGGACCTCGGCGCCGCCGGCATCTCGTGTGCCACGAGCGAGCTGGCCGCCAACGGCGGCAGCGGCATGCGCGTCGACCTCGAGCAGGTGCTGCTGCGTGACCCGAGCCTGACTCCCGAAGAGATCCTGATGAGCGAGTCGCAGGAACGGATGATGGCGATCGTCGCCCCCGAGAAGCTCGACGCGTTCCTCGAGGTCGTCGGCCGCTGGGAGGTCGAGACGAGCGTGCTCGGTGAGGTCACCGGAGACGGCCGCCTGCAGATCTTCTGGCACGGCGAGCAGATCGTGAATGTCGACCCCTCCACCGTCGCGGTGGATGGCCCCGTGTATGAACGGCCCGTCGCCTACCCGACCTGGATCGACGCCCTCCGCGACGACTCGGCGAGCGCGCTGCAGCGACCGAGCGAGCCCGACGAGCTGCGGGAGCAGTTCCTGGCGCTGGTCGCGAGCCCCAACCTCGCCGACACCTCCTGGATCACCAACCAGTACGACTACTACGTGCTCGGCAACACCGCACTCTCGTTCCCCGACGATGCCGGCATGGTGCGCGTGGACGAGGAGTCGGGCCTCGGCTTCTCGATCGCGACCGACTGCAACGGCCGCTACTGCCAGCTCGACCCGTACCAGGGCGCACAGCTGGCCCTCGCCGAGGCGTATCGCAACGTCGCCGTCACGGGAGCCAAGCCCGTCGCGGTCACCGACTGCCTCAACTTCGGCAGCCCCGAGAACCCCGAGGTCATGTGGCAGTTCGGTCAGGCCGTCGATGGCCTCGCCGACGGATGCCTCGAGCTCGGCATCCCCGTCACCGGCGGCAATGTCTCGTTCTACAACCAGACCGGCGACCAGCCGATTTTCCCGACTCCCGTGGTGGGTGTGCTCGGCATCATCGACGACGTCGCGCGTCGCATCCCGTCGGGCTGGCAGGATGCCGGCGAGAACATCTACCTGCTCGGCGTGACAGCCAACGAGCTCAGCGGCTCGGCGTGGGCGCAGACCGTGCACGACCACCTCGGCGGTCGGCCGCCGGCCGTCGACCTTGCCGCCGAGCGGCGCCTGGCCGACCTCCTCCACGCCGGAGCGCTGCAGGGTCTCATCTCCAGCGCGCACGACCTCTCCAGCGGCGGCCTCGCGCAGGCTCTCGCCGAGTGCGTCATGCGCTTCGGCGTCGGCGCCCGCGTGTGGCTGAACGAGATCATCGAACGCGACGGCGTGGATGCGGCATCCGCCCTCTTCTCCGAGTCCACCGGTCGCGTCCTGGTGTCCGTCCCCCGCGAGGATGACGTGAAGTTCCGCGGCCTGTGCGAGGGGCGTGGCTACCCCGTGCTGCGGATCGGCGTGACCGATGCCCCCGGCGATGGCGCAGACCCGAGCCTCGAAGTACAGGGACTCTTCACGGTGTCGGCATCCGATCTGCGCGCAGCGTCGAGGGCCACGCTTCCCGCCGCGTTCGGGCCGACGATCACCGAGCCTGCCCTCTAGACTGATCGCATGTCCGACGACGACACCAACGTCTACAGCGAGACCCGACAGCGACGTATCAAGATCGTCGCGTGGGTCGTGATCGTTTCGCTGATTCTCGTGGGCGGTGGCGCCACCGTCCTCGCCCTGCTGTTCGGCTGAGCCCTCTTCGGGCTTTCCCCCGTGCCCGGCGGGGGATAGCGCGATTAGCATGATGGCGTGGAACCGCTGTTCCAGTTCGTCGGCAGCTACTGGTGGCTCGTCTTCCCCCTGATGGGTGTCATGGGGATGATCGGCAGCGCCTGGGAGCGCGGCGCGCGGCGCCGGCATAAGCGGCGGCTCGAGATCCTGCAGGCCAAGGGCGAGATTCGCGCTGCCCAGGCCGCTGCACGCGGCCGCCCTCTGATCGGCGTCACGCTTCCCGGCGCCAAAGCACCGAAGGATCCTCTCGCACAGCGTGTCGAAGAGGCCGTCGCCGCCGGAATGGGCACGGCACCACGAACCGCGACCGCATCGAGCTCGGCATCCGTCACGCCGCTTCAGAAGCTGCTGGCAGAGCACGATGCGGTGACCAAGCGCTGGCTCGAGTACGAACTGGATGTCGCCAAGATCATCGCCTATCCCGCCATGAGCGATGGCCGACAGCCGCTCACGGCGGCGTTTCTCCGCGCCAAGAAGGTTGCCGACCGACTCCGCCCCGACTCCGAGACCGCGAAGCTCTCGAAGGAACAGTTCGCCGAGTACCGCACCGCCGTGACCGACTACGAGGTCGCGTTCGATCTGGCCGAACGCGAGGCTCGCCGCATCCGTGACTCGTCCTTCACCGCCGATGAGCGCAAGCGCCTGAGCACTGCGCAGCAACTGCTGAGCGTCGCGATCGATCAGGCTGCCACCCCCGCCGAGCGCCAGCTCGCGTACCGACGAGTACGCGAAGAGCTCGACGGCCTGCTCGCTCTCTCGGATGACGCGATCACGATCCTCGAAGAACGTGTGGCTCTCGAGCTTCCCGCGTCATCCCCGGCCACAACCCCCGTGGCGGAACCGCCCGCTTCGGCATCCGAGCGGGCGGCCGGCCCCGCATCTCCGGGCATTTGGCCCGTCCCCTCCCGCACCCCGCGCTCCTGAAACCAGCTCCAGACGAGCAGGCCCGGCGCCAAGCCGACGGATGCTGCGCTTGACGCATCCTGCGTTCTATGGTTACCTACTTGAGTAACTAACCGAAGAACACCACGGAGGCGCGGATGATCGAAGAAGGCAAGGCCCTCTTCCTGCAGATCGCGGAGAGCGTCGAGGACTCGATCGTTGACGGGAGCCTGGCCGAAGAGGCGCAGGCGCCCTCAACAAACGAACTCGCCGCCTTCTACCGGATCAACCCCGCCACGGCAGCGAAAGGAGTGACGATGCTCGTCGACAAGGGCGTGCTCTACAAGCGACGGGGCATCGGCATGTTCGTCGCCCCGGGTGCTCGCGAAAGCCTGCTCGCCGAACGGCGTGCGGCGTTCCGCGACCGCTACCTGACCCCCCTCTTGGCCGAAGCCCGCAAGCTCGGGCTCGGCTCCGAAGACCTCGCGCAGCTGCTCCGTGAGCACGCGCAGAACACTACAACGGAAGGCGACCAATGACTATCAACGATGTCGCACCCTCCGCGGGTGCCGGTGAGACGGTGATCGAGGTGAAGAACCTCACCAAGCGCTACCGCGATACTGTCGCGGTCGACGATGTGAGCTTCTCGATCCAGAAGGACACGATCTACGGTCTCCTCGGGCGCAACGGCGCGGGCAAGACCACCGTGATGTCGATCCTCACGGCTCAGAACTTCGCGACGTCGGGTGACGTGCGCGTGTTCGGCGAGCACCCCTACGAGAACGCTCGGGTGCTGCGCCGCATGTGCTTCGTCCGCGAGAGCCAGCGCTATCCCGATGACGCGAAGCCGATCCACGCGTTCGCGACGGCGAAGCTCTTCTTCCCCAACTGGAACCAGGAGCTCGCCGATCGCCTGATCGCCGACTTCCGCCTCCCTGTGCGCACCCGCATCAAGAAGCTCTCGCGCGGCCAGCTCTCGGCCGTCGGCGTGATCATCGGTCTGGCCTCGCGGGCCGAAGTGACCTTCTTTGACGAACCGTACCTGGGCCTGGACGCCGTCGCGCGTCAGATCTTCTACGACCGGCTCCTCGAGGACTACACCGAGCATCCCCGCACCGTCATCCTCTCGAGCCACCTCATCGATGAAGTCTCGAACCTCATCGAGCGGGTGCTCGTCATCGACCGGGGGCAGATCATCATGGATGCAGCCACCGACGACGTTCGCGATCAAGCCACCGCGATCGTGGGCGATGCCGCTGCCGTCGATGCCTTCGTCGCGGGACGCGAAGTGCTTCACCGCGAGAGCCTCGGACGGGTGGCATCCGTCACGATCGCGGGCGCACTGTCCGCAGATGAGCGCGCCCGCCTGACGGCTGCTGGTCTCGACATCGGTCCGGTGTCGCTGCAGCAGTTGATCGTCCGCACGACACAGCACGCCGACGAGACGGATGCTGCGGCATCCGATACCCGCACCACCACGAAGGGAGGCCGGCGATGAACCGCATCGGAAATGTCGTTCGCATGCAGCTGGTCAACAGACAGACATTCATCTGGGTGCCGCTTCTCGTCCTGGGCGGCACGCTCGCGGTCACGCTCATGATCTGGGCGATGCTGCCTCCTGCGGCGGTGAAGTACGGTGGCGGTGCGCAGGCGCCGATGTGGTACTTCTTTGCCGTCGGCATCATGGGGATGACCCAGACCTTCCCGTTCTCGCAGGCGATGAGCGTCACGCGACGCGAGTTCTTCTTCGGATCGCTGCTGACCGCATCCCTGACCTCGGCGATCCTCACGGTGATCTTCGTCATCGGCGGGTTCATCGAGCAGGCGACCAACGGCTGGGGTGTCAACGGGTACTTCTTCTACCTCGACTGGATCTGGAGCTCGGGACCGGTCGTGGCAGCAGCGCTCATCCTGTTCATGACGATGACCTTCTTCGTCACCGGCTTCGCGATCGCCACGATCTACAAGCGGTTCGGTCCCACCGCCCTCACGATCATCCTGGTCGGTCTGGGCCTGCTGCTGGTGGGTGCGATGTGGCTCATCGGACGCCTCAACGCGTGGGGACAGGTCTTCGGTTGGATCGTCACGCAGGGACCCGAGGGACTTGCGATTGGTCTGGTGATCACCCTGGTCGTCCTGTCGGGGATCGCCTACGGACTTCTCCGCCGCGCCATTCCGTGACGGGTGCTGCAACGAAACGGAACGGGGCTCCCGGCCACATGGCCGGGGGCCCCGTTCAACGCCTCGTAGGCAATCTTTACTCATCGACACCGTCGCGCCGGACTCCTACAGTCGCCACGACGACCGCATCCCGCGATGAGCCAAGGAGATCCATGCCCGCGTTCCGTTCCCCCGCCGCCGCCCTCGCCACTGCCGTCCTTGCTGCGCTACTGCTCGCCGGCTGCGCGACCGGCGGCACAGACGCCGGGGCGGCAGAGGGCCCCGTCGCCACGGCCGACGCCGCAGCAACCGATACGTCGGGTTCTGATGAGGCAGTCGACGAGACCGACGCCGAGCCCCAAGGTGAGCGTCCCGAGGGACTGGACCCGAGCCTCCCGGTTCCGCCCGGCACGCTCATGAGCGCCACCCCGGAGGCGAGCGCCTGGGAGTACATCTACTCGGGAGTTACGAGCGACGAGGCGCGCGCCTTCGCAGACTCTCTGAAAGACATGGGCTTTGAGCAGATGGTCAGCGTCGACTCCGACGGCGTCGAGCAGTGGTACCTGCAGAGCGCCAGCTGGGCGATCAAACTCGAAGAGACGCACGCCGACGAAAGCCTGCTCTACTGGGTGGACCCGATCTCCGAATAGTCGAGCAACACAACGCAAGCGGGCTCCCCACCACCAGGTAGGGAGCCCGCTTTTGGCACCAGAGCGTCAGGAGGTCAGGGAGTCGACCCAGTCCTGATTCTCGGAGATCCACTGCTGCACGACGGGCAGGTAGTCATCCCCGTCGTACTCGTTGAACATGGCGTTCTCGAGCGAGTAGAGCGTCGCGCTGTCCATCGTGAAGTTCGAGATCCACTGGTGAACGTCCGGGAAGTCCGTCGCGAAGGTCGTCGAGGCAACCGAGTGGATGCTCTCAGCACCGCCGAGCAGGCCGTCGGGGTCTTCGAGGTCCTTGATCGGGAAGGCGTCGTAGGCCCAGTGCGGACGCCACAGCGTCACGACGATGTTCTCATCGGCGTCGGTCGCCGCGCGCAGCTCGGTGAGCATGGCGGGGGTCGAGGACTCGACGAGGTTCATGCCCTCCAGGCCGTAGCCGGGAACGACGTCGTCGGCAGTGATGCGCATGAGACCGGAACCGGGCTCGATACCGATGATCTCGTTGTTGAACGCGTCGGCGTTGGCGGCGAGGTCGCTGAGCGAGTCGATCGGAGCGTCCTCGTTCACCGCGATGGTGAGCTTGGCCTCGTCGCTCCATGCGCCGAGGTCCTCGAGCGAGTCGCCGTACTGGTCCATGTAGTCGGCGTGGGTGACGGGCAGCCAGGTGTCGAGCACGACATCGAAGTCGCCCTGCGAAACACCCTGGTATACGGGCGCCACATCGGCGTACGTGAGGTTGACGTCGTAGCCCTGCTCCTCGAGCACGGCCTGCCACAGGTAGGACGCGGCAATGCCCTCGTCCCATCCGTTGAAGACGGCGATCTCGATCGGGCGATCAGCGCCCGATGCCGTCGCGTCGCCTGAGGCCGCCGGCTCGCTCGAGCCCGCGCATCCGGCCAGCGCCAGTGTCGCCGCGCCAACGAGTGCTGCGCCGGCGATCAGGTTTTTTCTCTTGGTCATCATGATGACTTCCTCTCCTTCCGCGTTGCTGTCCGCGGATCGGTCGTTGTCTGTCAGGCGCGCGGGTTCGCGCGCCTCCGGTGGGCGATGAACCCACCCGGTCTTGAGGGACGGATGCCGCGGCATCCGTCGTGGTCAACGCGTCGGGATGCGGCTCACCGAACCGGCGGCGTCCTGCTTGTCACGTGCCGTGGGCGCTGCGTCGACGCGCTTGGCGCGGCGGCGGGAAGCGGCGCGCGGGCCACCCTTGTCGGCGAGCGCCGAGGTCATCCGGTCGAGGATCATCGCGATCATCACGACCGAGATGCCCGCCTCGAAGGCAAGTCCGACGTTGATGCGGCCGAGGGCGCGCACGATCTCGCCACCGAGTCCACCGGCACCGACCATTCCGGCGATGACGACCATCGACAGGCTGAGCATGATGATCTGGTTCACGCCGGCCATGATGCTCGGGAGCGCAAGCGGCAGCTGGATCTGGCGCAGGATGCGACCCGGGGTCGCGCCGAAGGCCTGACCGGCCTCCACCACTTCACTGTCGACGCCACGGATGCCGAGCTCGGTCAAGCGCACGCCGGGCGCGAGGGCGAACGAGATCGTCGCGATCATGCCGGGAACGGCGCCTACTCCGAAGAAGATGATGGCGGGGATCAGGTACACGAAGGCGGGGATCGTCTGCAGGAAGTCGAGAATCGGGCGGACGATCCGCGAGACGGTGTCGTTGCGCGCTGCCCAAATGCCGACCGGGATGCTGATGATGATCGCGATGGCTGCTGCGACGAGCACCAGCGCGAGGGTGTCCATCGCGTTCTCCCACTGGTCCAGTAGGACGATCAGGAACAGGCCGAGCGCTGTGCCGAGGGCGAGCTTCCATCCCTTGACCCAGTAGGCGAGCGCTGCCAGGGCGATGATGATCAGCCAGAACGGCGGAGTGACCAGGACCCAGTCCAGGCCCTCGTAAATGGCACCCAGCGCGAGCGCGATCGCGTCGAAGAGCCAGCCGAACACTGCCCCGATGAAGTCGAGGAGCGCCTCGACCCATGCGCCGAGGGGAAGTCGAAGGTTCTCCATCAGACGCTCCCCTCTGTCGCGATGACCGGTTGGTTTGCAGCCGACACGGCCTCGAGGGTCGCGGTCAGTTCAGCAACAGGCACCGTCATCGGCACGTCGATGATCGGGATCTCGGTCGTGGTGGGTTCGACGTTGCCAAGGGCTGCGAGTAGGACGACCCGTGGGATCGCGCCGAGCAGACGACCCTTGTCGTCGACGACGGCGATCGGCACGGGACTTTCGACAGAGCGCTCGATGACATCAGCGAGTGCCTCATCGGGTCCGACGACCGACTGCGGGCTTTTCACGAGGGAACGCAGGTCCGTATTGCCGTTCTTGACCGCGCGCACCACGCTACGGTCCGTGACCGCTCCCAGGAACTTTCGGTTCTCGGTGACGAGCACCGAGCCGGTCTGCAGATCGCGCATGATCTTCAGCGCGCCACGCACGCCGGCACTGACGGGCATCATCGCTGCCGGGGGTTCCATCACGGAGGACGCCGTAAGCACACGGGTCCGGTCAACGTCCTGCACGAACTGCGCGACATAGTCGTTCGCGGGGTCGGTGAGGATTTCTTCGGGTGTGCCGTTCTGAACGATCCGGCCATCGCGCATCACCGCGATGCGGTCGCCGAGGAACATCGCCTCGTTGAGGTCATGGGTGATGAAGATGATCGTTCGCCCGAGCTCGCGCTGCAGCTCAACGAGCTGTTCCTGCATCTCCCGCCGGATGAGTGGGTCGAGCGCCGAGAATGCCTCGTCCATGAGCATGATGTCGGTGCCTGCGGTGAGGGCGCGGGCAAGTCCCACACGCTGACGCATGCCGCCCGACAGTTCATCGGGCATCGCGTCGGCGCGATCGGCCAGCCCGACCTTGTCGAGGATCTCCCGCGCACGCTCGCGTCGCTCGCTCGCCCCGACGCCCTGGATCTCGAGCGCATAGGCAGCGTTGTCGAGCACCGTGCGGTGCGGAAGCAGGGCGAAGTGCTGGAAGACCATCGAGATCGAGCGGCGCCGGATGTCGCGCAGTTGGCTCGCGCTGGCCGTTGTGACGTTCTCACCCTGGACGACGACATCACCCGCGGTCGGCTCAAGGAGTCCGTTGAGCATCCGGATCACTGTCGACTTGCCCGAACCGCTCAGGCCCATAATGACGAAGATCTCGCCTTTTTCGACCGTGAAGCTCGCGTCGATGACCGCAGCAGTGCCCTGGTCGGCGACCTCGGTTCGGGAGGCGCCGGCCCGCAGGCGGTCGACGGCGGATCGAGGGTTCTTGCCGAAGACTTTGAAGAGTCCTCGCGCTTGGAGGGCAGGGGATGTGGTCACTGTGTGCACCTTGGCAGCCGTTGCAGCTGGCTGCATCGGTCACGCCCGGGTGGCGATCACAGGCACGCGGAAATAGGGCACGCATGCGCTGGCATCGGATGTCGGATCCGATCAAGATCACCGACCGTACGCTCGCCGAGATCGAACATCGGCAACCGCGGACTGGGTCGAAGGGTTCGGGGAACCCGGCGGCCAAGTTACCAGGCTTCGTGGACGATCTCCACCCGGTAGCGCATGAGATCAGCGCCCGTCAGCGGCTTCCGTGTGGTGGCGAATCACTTCGGCGACGACGAACGAGAACCACTTCTGCGCGAACTCGGGGTCCAGATCCGCCTCTTCTGCGAGACGCCGAAGACGGGCGACCTGCTGCTCTTCTCGCGTCGGGTCCGAGGCCGGCATCCCGTGCTCAGCCTTCAAGACACCCACCTGCTTGGTAGCGCGAAAACGCTCCGCGAGCATGAAGATCAGGGCGGCGTCGATGTTGTCGATGGTCGCGCGCAAACGCAGCAGGTCGGCAACTGGATCGGTCGGCTCGGTCATCGCCACTCCCTTCGGACTGTGTCGAGATTATCGCCTCCCTCACCCAGCGACCGCCGACCCCTAGAGTGTGACCATGAGCGACAAGAGCCCGACCCCGTCATCCTCGGTGGCGCCCGACGGAGAGACCGCCGCGGCGGCCGCCGCACCCACCGACGACGCCATCACCCCAGCGCCGCAACGGCGGTCGTTCTGGGTCGGCCTCAATCAGCCGTTCGCGGTTGGGTTCGCCGTCACTCTGGGAGCGCTGGCTGCCCTTCTGCTCGGGCTTGCCGTGTCGAACCTCGCCACGGTCATCATCTACATCAGCTTCGCTCTCTTCGCCGCACTCGGACTCGACCCCATCGTGCGCGCTCTCGAACGCAAGGGCGTTGGGCGTGTCTGGGGAATGGTGATCGTCTACGTGGGCTTCCTGCTCGTCATCGCCGGCGTCATCCTGCTCATCATGCCGACGGTGGTCGCCCAGATCGCGCAGTTCATCCGCGACATCCCCTCGATGATCAATGACTTCGAAAAGTCGGACGCGTTCGCGTGGCTTCAGACGAACTTCGGCGACCAGATCGGCAGCATCCTCAAGGATGTCGAAACGTTCATCCTCAATCCCGCGAACATCGCCTCGATCACGGGCGGCGTTCTCGCAGTCGGTGCGGGAATCGCGACGGCGATTTCGGGCATCATCATCGTGATCGTCCTCAGCCTCTACTTCCTCGCCTCGCTGAACACGATCAAGGCAAGCTTTGTGCGCCTGACCCCGGCGAAGTCCCGCGCGAAGGTGACGGAGATGACCGAGCAGATCACTGACGGCATCGGCGGCTACCTCATGGGGATGGTCATCCTCGCGTTCTTCAACTCTGTCGTGGCCTTCTTCCTTCACCTCTTCCTCGGGTTGCCGTTCCCCGCGCTGATGGCTGTCATCGCGTTCTGCATCACCCTGATCCCTCTGATCGGCCCTGTGCTCTACTGGGGAATCGCGACGATCATCGCGCTGTTCACCGATCCGGTAGCTGCGCTGATCTTCGCGGCGCTCTACCTGATCTACATGCAGCTCGAGGCATACGTCCTGACTCCCCGGGTCATGAACCGTGCGATCTCGGTTCCCGGTTCTCTTGTCGTGATCGGCGCGCTTGTCGGAGGCACCCTGCTGGGACTGCTCGGCGCGCTCGTCGCTATCCCGATCACCGCATCGATCCTGCTGATCATCAAGCAGGTCGTGATCCCCCGTCAGGACGCGAAGCTCTAGCCCGGGTCGCCCGCCCGCTCGAGCAACCCGAGACGGTAGGCAGCAGGAACGGCGTGGTGGCGCGAGCTCACCCCGAGCTTGCGATAGATCGCCGAGAGCTGCGTCTTGACCGTACTCGGCGACACCGACAGTGCCTTGGCCATGTCAGAGACTGAGGCGTGCCTCTCGAGCGTTTTCAACACGATGGTCTCGCGCGGTGTCAACTGTGGCCGTTCCGCGATGACGAGAGCTGCTGACGCCTTTTCGACAGCTGCCTCGAATGCCGGACGGATGCTGCGCTCGGAGAGGTCGACCATCTGATCCATGAGCCACCCAGGCATGTGAGCGATGATCCGGACGAGCCCCGCAGCAACGACCATGCGGCCGACGATTCCCCCCTCTCTCGCGGTCGGCAGATTCCCCATCACGGCATCCGCCCAGATGCGCACGAGCAGTGCCTCAGCCCGCTCGGCAAGGCTGCTCGTCGAGCATCGAGAACGGCGGTAGCGAGCTCACGAGCAGCGCCCGCGTCTCCGACGTACATGTGCATGTGCGCTGTCGCGAGAACGACGAGGGGACCCTGCGGCGCGTGCGTCAACACCTGACGGGCGCGGTCGGGCTCTGACAGCTGCAGATGAGCATGAGCCTTCATTGCGGCCACCACATCCTGGGCGAACAGACTGTTCCAGCCCGGGTGGGTCGCTTCGGCGAACTCGACGATCTCGAGCGCCCGCATGGGACTGCGCTCGAGCAGAGCGTGTCGCGCGCGAAGAAGAGCGGTTACCGGCCACAGATCATCCGAGGCTTCCACCTCCGGCCACTCCATCTCAGGGTCGTGGGCGTCGAACCGTTCCACGAGCATCATCGCCTCGGCGAGCGCCTGCTCCTCACGCAGCGCCCGAGCCCAGCCGGGTGGAATCTCGCCGGCCACGCGATCGAAGCGGCGAAGCTGACGCCGCGCCTCCACGAGGTTTCCGCGCAGCACATGCACCGTCGCGGATTTGGCCAGGATGCTGCGGTGGAGCGTCGCGCAGGAGTCGGCAAGTCGCGCAGCCACGGCGAGGTGAGCCAACGCAACCGCAGATGAGCCCGCGTGAAGATGGGCGATCGCCAGCTGTACCCGCAGCAGGGCACGCAGGAGGGGCGGTGACCCGGGAGCTTCGAGAGTCCCCTCAGTGTCGAGCCGCGTCAGCTCCGCCAACAGTCCCGCGATCTCCTCGGGACGCGCTCGGGAGCGACTCGCGCTGAGGGTGACGAGCATCGACTCCACGCGGACGGCATCGTGCACCTCGGGGGCACCGGGAGCGAGGTCGGGGACCCCGAGCAGGTCGGAGCCTTGATGCGAGCGCAAAACGACACGCGCGGCGGCGATACGGACCGCCCAGACCCCGTCGTGCGGCGCGAGTGCTGCAAGAGCCCGGCTCGCCAGGCGCAGATCCTCGAACAACAGTCCCCAGAGCGCGTATTCGAGGATCGACTCCACATCCGCACGTCGCTGGTCATCGATCGCCGCGCTCAGGTCGTCGCGCAGCTTGTCGTCGATGTGGCGGTGCCTGGGTTCCTTATAACGAAGGCCACCTGCACCCGCCAAAAGCAGCCTGGTCCGAGGCAGAATCTGCGATGGATCCCGCACTATATGGAGTCTACGGGCGGCTGAGATGAAGAGTATTCATGGACGACGGTTGGTTGAATTACTCGGTGTAGCTCCTGTGTTCGCCGGTGTGACGCCAATAATCGAGGTGGGGGAAACGTGGGCGCTTAGGCGTCTGCGTCCGGTGTGTTGTCTGGGGAAGGCCCGTGACCCGCAGTTCTGCTGCCTCTGTCGTGTCCGGTTGGATCCGGGCCATCAATGCTGCTGACCTTTCCGGCTTTCTGAGCGAGCTGGAAGAGGAGTGCATCCTCGTCGAGCCGCAGCACACCTATCTGGGCAAGGGCAACCTTGCCCGCTGGTTCGAGATGGTGGTGCTTCACCGCTCATCCACGCTTCGACTCATTTCGACCCACGACGCCGAGCCCGATCACCTGCTCGCGTGGGCGGAGTGGCGGGCCACGAGTTTTCACGACGAGGTGACGGCCTGGACCCCCCTTGCGGTGCTGACCGCACGCGGGCGAATCCGCGAGATCCACATCTCGCCGCCGATGCGCGTTCCCCTACCCGCTATCACCCCGCCCGAACCGGAGGAGAGCGCCGCATGAGACACGTCCCCACGAGCAAGTACCCGAGCGCCCGCCGCCCTGCTCCGCCGCCCGCCGGGCCGCGGTGGTGGCACTATCTTCTGGTCGGACTGCTCGCAACCGTCGCCATCGCCCTGGCCGGCGCCGCGCTCACCCAAGACCATTCGCCGCCGCAGCCCCGCGAACGGGCTGTGTCGCTCACTCTGCCCGGGTCATCCGAGATGTCGACCGTGGCTGCACGGGGGTGACCCGGTCGCGAGATCGAACGCGCCACAGGATGCCGGCAGCAATGACACCCTGAACCATGACGATGGCGCTGATGGTGGCCGCAATCGTCCCGGCAGCTTGGTCGGATGCCGTGAGCAGGTCGAATCCCCCGTGCCAGATCAGCACGGGAACGATGCTCCATCCGGCGCCGCGGCCCATCCATGCGAGAAGGTACGAGCCCGTAACGAGGGCAAGCATCCACCCGATGATTCCGGGACCCATCTCGCGATAGGTCGGGTTGAAGATGAAGGCGGGGGCGTGCCACACGATCCACACACCCGCAACGATGAGCGCCGCCCAGAACGTGGAGAAGCGCTCCGCGAGGTGCGGTAGCAACCAGCCCCGCCATCCCGTTTCCTCGCCGAGCCCAAAGGTGAGGATCCATACGACGGCCACGGCTGCCACGTTCCACCCCGGAAGCTTCTCGGTCAGTCCGAACTGTGTCATATCGGGCCAGCCGCCCGCGACGATCGCCGCGGTGAGGTAGCCGACGAGAAAGTACGCCACGGGCATCCCGAGGGCCCACCACCACCAGACCCGGCGGAATCGCACGGAGAATGTTCGGTTCGCCCAGGCTCGCACCCCGCGCCATCCGCCGCTGAAAAGGCTCGCAACGACCGCCCCAGCGAGCGGACCGAAGGAGCCGGCGAAGAAGACGAGGGGAACCGGGGGCAGCTCCGTTGCGCCCAGCGCCGCGACAGCCAGGGGCGCCCACACCAGCCAGGTGACCCCGAACGCGACCACCAGATAGACGACGACGCTCCCGCGGCGCCCGGCTACGGCGCTGTCGACGGCAGACGACATCTCGACCTCCGCGCGTCGCCGGTGACCCTCGCTGGGGACGAGCTCGGAGTCAGACCGCTGCGACGGTTGTCACGGTAAGCGCAGGAGACAGGTCGGTGAAGGGACCTCGGTCCTTGTCGTGGGGCGGCCGGGGATTCCGCGAGCATCGAGCGGCAAGGCCGCAACATCGTTCGATCGCTGACCCGCAACCAGCAGTCCGTCAGCGACGACGAGGTGGTGCCGCGGCCAGTCGACCCCGGCCTCCACGAGCGCCAGCGGTGAAGCAGCCTCGCCCTCGCCGGTGACCCGCATGACCGCCACCGTGTTGCTTCCCCGCACACCGGCGTAGAGGAGTGTGCCGTCGGACGATTGCGTCAGTTCCGCTGCCGTGTCGCCGTCGAGCGTCCCAGCGCCCAGCGGTGTACCACCCACGACGTGCCATACGCCAGCGTCGTCCGGAGCAAGCACGAACAGCTCACACGAGAGCTCCGCGACGATGTACAGGTGGCCGCTGGGATGCAGGAGCCCGTGCCGCGGCCCGGATCCTCGGGGCAGCGTCACCTCCTGTATGAGTCGCGGCGCGCGCGAACCGGTGCGCCAGAACCTCACGAGGTCGAACCCCATGTCCGTCGTGGCGACAACACCCGGAGCCACGACGATGGACTGGTGGGCGTGCGAGACTCGCGGCTCGGGGTCGTAGCCGGCGTAGGGATCGGATGCGGCATCCGCCGTGACGGAACCACGGATGCCGCCGTCGGCGTCCAACTCGAGCTGCACCACCTGTCCGTCGCCCCAGCAGGTCACAAAGAGCCGCTCGCGGCCAGCGAGGATGTGACACGGCGCCGCACCGACGGGGCTCGGCTGCCCGAACGCGACCCACTGGTCTGGCCCCTGCTCCCGGAACGCCTGGACAGCACCCGCGCCCTCGAGTGTCGCGTAGGCCACATCCAGGTTTGGATGCTTCGCCACCCACGATGGGGAGGGCACGGATGCCAGGGTCCCCCGCCAGCTGAGGGAACCAGCACTCGTCGAGTCAGCGTCCCCAGCGGTGAGCAGACCGATCCCGTCGGCAGTGCCGTCCATATCGGCCGTGTAGCCGCCGACGAGTAAACGCATGCGCGCGGGCCTCAGTCGACCAGGTCGTGGCGGACGATGACCGCATCGCGACCAGGTCCGACACCGATCACCGAGATGCGCGTGCCGCTCATCTCCTCGAGCGCGAGCACGTAGTCCTGAGCTTCCAGCGGAAGATCCTCGAACGTGCGCGCCCCGGAGATGTCTTCGCTCCAGCCGGGCAAGTACTCCAGGATCGGGCGTGCGTGGTGGAAGTCCGACTGATTGTCGGGAATGTCGTCGAAGCGCGTCCCGTCGACGTCATACGCGACGCACACCGGGATCTGCTCGAGGCCGGTCAGGATGTCGAGTTTGGTCAGCACGAGATCGCTGATGCCGTTGATGCGCGTGGCGTACCGCGTGATGGGCGCGTCGTACCAGCCGACCCGCCGCGGACGACCCGTCGTTGTGCCGAACTCGAAGCCCCGCTGCCGAATCCATTCGCCCTGCTCGTCGAAGAGCTCGGTGGGGAACGGGCCTGAGCCCACACGGGTCGTGTACGCCTTCACGATGCCCACAATGCGGTCTAGCCGGTTGGGTCCGACTCCCGAACCGGTGGCAGCACCCCCTGCGGTAGCCGAGGAGGACGTGACGAACGGGTACGTGCCGTGGTCGACATCCAGCATGGTCGCCTGGCCGCCCTCGAAGACGACAAGTTCACCCGCGTCGAGCGCGTTGTTCAGCAGCAGCGAGGTGTCGGTCACCATCGGCCGAAGCCGTTCGGTGTACGAGAGCAGGTCTTCGACGATCTCGTCGACCTCGATCGCACGGCGGTTGTAGACCTTCACGAGCAGGTGGTTCTTCTGCTCGAGCGCACCCTCGACCTTCTGCCGCAGGATCTTCTCGTCGAACAGGTCCTGCATCCGGATGCCGACACGGTTGATCTTGTCGGCATATGCCGGACCGATACCGCGCCCCGTCGTTCCGATCTGGCGCTTGCCGAGGAAGCGCTCGGTGACCTTGTCAAGCGTGCGGTGATACTGCGTGATGACGTGCGCTGCCGAGCTGATCTTCAATCGCGACGTGTCGATGCCGCGAGCGCGCAGCGCCTCGAGCTCGCCGAAGAGGACCTCGAGGTCGACGACGACACCGTTCCCGATGACGGCGTTGACACCGGGCGAGAGGATGCCGGAGGGCAGCAAGTGCAGGGCATACTTCTCATCGCCGATCACGACGGTGTGGCCCGCGTTGTTGCCGCCGTTGAACTTGACGACCCAGTCGGTGCGTTCACCGAGCAGGTCGGTGGCTTTGCCCTTGCCTTCGTCGCCCCACTGCACTCCGATGATCACGATGCCTGGCATGACGAATTCCCCCGGGGTGACGTGAGCTGGTAGGTCTCGAGTCTATCGGCGCGTCGCGTCACGGCCCGAGAAGGCTTCGGGGACGGCGCTCGATATCGTGAGCACATGCTGAGATCACGGGCCTGGGCCACCACGTGGGCGGCGCTGCGGCTGATCGCCGCCATCGCGGGTGTGGCGGCAATCATCGGCCAGCTGGTGCGCACGCTGAGTATCTCGGCCGGCAACGGTTGGCCACTCGCACTCACCGCCGTCGACTTCTTCAGCTTCTTCACGATCCTCTCCAACGTCGGCGCGGCGGTGGCTCTGACGATCGGCGCGATCCTGATCTGGCGGGGTGACCGCGTCGACCCCGCGTGGTTTGCCAGGCTGCTTGCTGCAGTGTCGACCTACATGCTGATCACCGGGATCGTCTACAACGCGCTGCTGCGAAACATCCCGCTCCCCCAGGGATCGACAGTTCCGTGGTCGAACGAGATCCTGCACGTCTGGGCCCCCCTGTTCATCCTGCTGGACGTTCTGCTCGGTCCGCTGCGGCGGCGCCTTCCCTGGCGTGCGCTGTGGACGATCATCGCGTTCCCGATCGTGTGGGTGATCTACACGCTGGTGCGCGGGCCGCTGGTCACCGACTTCCGCACCGGCAATCCGTGGTGGTACCCCTACCCGTTCCTGAACCCCAACGTCCAGCCGTGGGGCTACGGCGGCGTCGCACTCTATGTCGTCGGCATCGCCGCCGGCATCCTGCTGCTGGCAGCCGGGGTGATCTGGGTGGGTCGTCGGCGGGCTGCCGACCCCGCGGAGGCAGGTGGCGCCGCTCAGTAGACTGAGGTTCCATGTCGAAGGTCCTCCAGTCCCTGCCCATCGGCGAGCGCATCGGCATCGCCTTCTCGGGGGGTCTGGACACCTCCGTTGCCGTCGCGTGGATGCGCGACAAGGGTGCGGTGCCCTGCACCTACACGGGAGATCTGGGGCAGCCCGATGAAGATGACATCGCCGCCATTCCGGGCCGCGCGCTAACTTACGGTGCGGAAGTTTCGCGCCTTATCGACTGCAAGACCGCGCTCGTCGAAGAGGGCTTCGCCGCCCTCTCATGCGGCGCGTTCCACATCCGCTCGGGCGGCCGCACGTACTTCAACACGACGCCGCTGGGTCGCGCCGTCACGGGAACGCTCCTCGTGCGCGCGATGAAAGAGGACGGCGTCGACATCTGGGGCGATGGGTCGACCTATAAGGGCAACGACATCGAGCGCTTCTACCGCTACGGACTCCTCGCCAACCCTGCCCTGCGCATCTACAAGCCGTGGCTGGATGCCGAGTTCGTGCGCGAACTCGGTGGCCGCAAGGAGATGAGCGAGTGGCTCGTCGCGCACGGCTTCCCGTACCGTGACTCCGCCGAGAAGGCCTACTCGACGGATGCCAATATCTGGGGTGCGACGCACGAAGCGAAGACTCTCGAGCACCTCGACGTGTCGCTCGAGACCGTTGAACCGATCATGGGGGTGCGCTTCTGGGACCCCGAGGTCGCGATCGTGACCGAGGATGTCACCGTCACTTTTGAGGCTGGTCGCCCGGTCGCTCTCAACGGCACCGAGTACTCCGACCCGGTCGACCTGGTGTTCGAGGCCAACCGCATCGGCGGTCGACATGGCCTCGGGATGAGCGACCAGATCGAGAACCGCATCATCGAAGCGAAGTCCCGCGGAATCTATGAGGCTCCAGGAATGGCGCTGCTGTTCATCGCCTACGAGCGCCTCGTCAACGCAATTCTCAATGAAGACACCCTCGCGACGTACCACGAGCAGGGCCGGCGCCTCGGCAGGCTCATGTACGAGGGCCGCTGGCTCGAGCCGCAGTCGATCATGCTGCGTGAGTCGATCCAGAAGTGGGTCGGTTCCACGATCACGGGAACCGTCACGCTCCGGCTGCGTCGCGGCGAGGACTACACCGTTCTCGACACCACCGCGCCCGTCATGTCCTACGGTCCCGAGAAGCTCTCGATGGAGCGCGTCGGCGACGCGGCCTTCGGGCCGGTGGATCGAATCGGCCAGCTCACGATGCGAAACCTCGACATCGCCGATTCCCGCACTCGACTCGAGCAGTACGCGAGCATGGGTCTTCTGGGAGGTCCCACGGGTGAGCTGATCGGTGCCCTCAAGCGTGGCGAGGCCGACGAGATTACCGAGCACGCGGCACCCTACGACCACGACCGCGAGGAGCTGGCTGAGGCGACGGATGCCGCGGGCGAGGCCGCCGCGTTCGACTTCGGCGCCGACTGAGAGGCGCAGCGCCAGCGGTGCCTGAGCATCCGCCGGCAAAAGTGCACATTAGTGTGCAAGTTCTGCGATGATTGATGCATGGCCCACACCCCCGCGCACACCCTTCGCCGGGACGCCGTGCGCAACCGCGACGAGCTCCTCGCCTGCGCGCAACGTGAGATCGCCCGCGACCCGCGCGCCTCGCTCGCCACGATCGCTCAGGCAGCAGGACTGACCCGCCGCGCACTCTACGGACACTTCTCCGACCGCGACGCACTCGTACGTGCGGTCATCGAACGCGGTGCGGAACGGTTCAACGCGATAGCGAACGGCATTGCCGCCGCAGAGCCGTTGGACGAGTTGACCGAGCTGACGACGCGACTGTGGCACGAAGCCTCTCTTGTGCACGCCTCCGCGGCGATCGCCCTCGAGGAGCGCTACCTGTCACTGACGGCGGCATCCCTCGCGCCCCTGCGCGCGCGTCTTGCAGCGATCGTCGAGGACGGTCAACGCACCGGACAGATCCGGGGGGATATCAGCGCCGCTACCCTCACGCGTCTGATCGAAGAGACTGCACGCACCCTCATCGTCCGCTGGGATCAGCAGGATGCCGAAGTCACGGCTCAGCTGCCGGTGCGCGCCGTGCTCAGCATCGCTGGGTTGTCGTGGCAGGACGTCGAGGCTCGACTCGCGAGCACGAGCACGAGCGCCGCCACGAAGGGGGCATCCGGTGCACGTTGAACTCTCCGACGTCAGCAAGGGCCGCCGCGGGATTGCACTGCCGCACATGAGTCTGAGCTACGGCAACAGTGTCGCCCGACTCGCCGTCGCTGAAACCGAACAGCGCCCCACCGTTCTCGGTCTCATCGCGGCGGGCAGGATGACACCCGACACCGGCGCTGTCCGGATCGACGGGGTTTCGGACCGTGGCGCGCTGCGCCGACGAGTCGCGCTCGTCGACGCGCCGGATGTCAGCGATCCCGCGCCCAACGTCACCGTATGGGGCATCGTCGCGGAGGAACTCATGTTCGCGGGTCAGCCTGCCTCTCCTCGAGCAGTGAAGCAGTGGCTCGTGACACACGACGCCGCGGGTCTGTCCCGCTTGCCGATCGCCGATGTCGCGCCTGCCGATCGGCTCCGGCTGCTGATGGAACTCGCGATCCTGCGGCCCGGCGTCGAAGGTCTCGTCGTCGTCTCGCCAGATCGCCACGGCGGCCATCCGGAGCGATGGTGGAAGATCGCCGTCGACTTCGCCGACCGCGGTACGAGCATTCTGGTGATCGCGGGAGCGGCGTCGGGAGCCGTACTCGCTGACATCGCTCCGCGTGCCGAGCTCGGCCCACCGGACGAGAGCGCGCTCTCCGAGGAGGATCAATCATGAAGGTTCCCGCCATGATCGCGGCGGAGCTTCGGCGACTGACCGCGACACGCATGTCGATCCTCGCCCTCGTGGCGCTCATGCTGGTGCCCGTGCTCTACGGAGGCGTCTACCTGTGGGCCAATCAAGACCCCTACGGCCGACTCAGCGAGGTGCCGGTTGCGCTCGTGAATCTCGATACGGGAGCTCAGAACGACGGCGCGAGCGTGAACTACGGCGATGAGGTCGCCGACAATCTCCTCCGTGACGGCAGCTTCGACTGGCAGTCGCTCGACGCCGGTGCTGCCGAACAGGCTCTCACCGACGGATCCGTGGACTTCATCGTGACGATCCCGGGCGACTTCTCGACGGCACTGGTGTCAACCTCCGGCAGCAATCCGCACCAGGCCCGCTTGGAACTCGAGACCAACGACGCCAACAACTACCTCGCCTCCACGATCGGCGACCAGGCGATCGAGAAGATTCGTGCGTCAGTGGCGCAACTCGTCGGGCAAGAGGCAGCGTCGCGCTTGCTTTCGGGAATCGCCGACATCCGCTCGAACCTGCAGGATGCCGTCACCGGCGCCACCGAACTGTCCTCGGGCGCGGCGCAGGCATCCGACGGGTCGGCGCGCCTGGCCGACGGGGCTGCCCAGCTCTCGTCCGGCCTCACACAACTCGCGGACGCCGCCCCGGGCCTGGCTGATGGTGCAGCCCAGGTCTCCCAGGGAACCGCGACGCTGGCGGGGTACGCCGATCGAGCCAGCTCCGCCAGCCAACAGGCCGTCAACGAGCTCCCGGCGGTTCGCCAGGACATCATCGACGCGCTCACCGCCGAAGGCCTCACCCCTGCAGAGATCGACGCCTTCCTCGCTCGCCTTGACCCACTTGCCGGGGCTGTGCAGAACGCCAACGCGCAGGTACAGAGCGCGGTGTCATCCGTTGATGCTCTCGCAGCAGGCGCCGCGCAGGTGGCTGCCGGTGCGCAGCAGCTCTCCGGCGGGCTTCAGGATGCCGCCAGCGGCGGGGTGCAGCTGGATGCCGCGTCCCAGACTCTGGCCGGCGGCCTGGCCCAGCTCGACGAGGGGGCGGCGACGCTGCGCGACGGCCTTGCGTCGGGCGTCGCGCAGATTCCCGATTCGGATGCTGCGCTTCGGGAGGCGCAAGCGCAGACGATCTCGGATCCGGTCGCGGTGGAGACCGGCAAGGTCGCCGCGGCGGGGGACTACGGTGCGGGCCTGGCCCCGTTCTTCGCGGCCCTTGCCGGATGGATCGGCATCTATGCGCTCTTCCTGATCGTGAAGCCCATCTCGCGTCGCGCCGTGACCGCCTTGCACTCTCCAGTGCGGGTCACCCTCGCCGGATGGCTCACCCCGGGCCTGCTCGGCGGACTGCAGATGCTCGCACTGTTCGGCATTCTCGCCGCGGCCCTCGGCTTCGCGTTCACGCACCCGCTGGCGACGCTCGGCGTGATGGTGTTCGCTTCCTTGACCTACGCCGCGATCATCCTGGCCCTGAACGTCTGGCTCGGATCGGTCGGACAGTTCCTCGGGCTCGTCCTCATGGTGCTGCAGCTCGTGACCGCAGGCGGAACCTTCCCCTGGCAGACGCTGCCCGAACCGCTGACCTGGCTGCATCACATCCTGCCGATGGGCTACGTCGTCGACGGGATGCGTCAACTCATGTACGGCGGAGACCTCGCGCGTGTGGGCACCGACCTCGGCATCCTGAGCCTGTGGTTGGTCGGTGCGTTGGCGTTCGCGGCGATCGGAGTCGCTCGAATGACCCACGGGAGGACGCTGCGCGACCTCCAGCCGAGCCTCATCGGCTGACTCGAATGCGGCGGCGCGAGCTAGGATGACCACCTGACACGGGATCCCAGGTCGACTGCGACCCCGTGTCCGCCCGGCTCACCCGAGAGGCTTCAATGTCGAAGACCGTACCCGCCGTTGTCGGCGACGCCCCCGAGGCGCCGACCCGCCCGCGCCTCGGCCGCCGCATCGGCCTCATCGCCTACAGCGTGCTCGTGGGGATCGTCGTGCTCGCGTTGGTTGCCGCGGGAGTCGGCGTGTGGTTCGTGAATCGCTCGTTTCCCGAGACCGAGGGAACGGTCGCCCTGGACGGGCTGTCGGGCACCGTCACCGTGCAACGCTCCCAACTCGGCATCCCGACGATCACGGCAAGCTCCACCGATGACCTCTTCTTCGCGCAAGGGTACGTGCACGCCCAGGACCGTTTCTGGGAGATGGACTTCCGTCGCCACGTCACCAGCGGTCGGCTCGCAGAGCTGTTCGGTCAGTCGCAGGTCGGCACCGATGCGTTCCTGCGCACCCTCGGCTGGCGTGAGATCGCCGAGCAGGAAGTGGCGGCGCTGGATGAGACGACCCTCTCCTATTACCAGGCGTACGCCGACGGGGTGAACGCGTATCTCGCCGACCGCGACGGGGCAGACATCTCGCTGGAGTACGCGGTCCTCGGCCTGCAGAACGCGGACTATGAGATCGAGCCGTGGACCCCCGCCGACTCGGTGGCCTGGCTGAAGGCGATGGCCTGGGACCTCCGGTCGAACATCGAGACCGAAACCGAACGAGCACTGCTGGCCACCTCCTACACCGACGAGCAGCTCCTCGAGCTGTACCCGCCCTACCCGTTCGACGAGAACCCGGTCATCGTCCCCGAGATCACTGACGTTCCAGCGGCTACCGAGCCAGCGCAAGCAGCTGCCGGCGGCATCCGCTGGACCGAGGTTTCCGACGTCGTGAGCGCCGTCTCGACGCTGATCGGCGATGCGGGCGAGGGCATTGGTTCGAACTCGTGGGTCGTGGCGGGTGACTACACCGACACTGGGATGCCGCTACTGGCCAACGACCCGCACCTGGGCGCATCGCTGCCGAGCGTCTGGTATCAGGCGGGTCTGCGCTGCGCGGTCGTGAGCGACGCCTGTCCGTTCGATGTCGCCGGCTTCAGCTTCTCGGGCGTGCCCGGCATCATCATCGGCCACAACGCGTCGATCGCGTGGGGCTTCACCAACCTCACGACGGATGTCGTCGACCTCTACATCGAGAAGCTCGACGGCGAGCAGTACTGGCGCGATGGTGAGCTCGTCGACCTCGACACCCGCACCGAGACGCTGAAGGTCGCAGGTGGCGAGGATGTCGAGCTGACGATCCGCTCGACGGTGCACGGCCCGATCATCTCGGGCCTGACGGCGGACTTCGATGCGATCGCCGCTGACCCCGTGGTCGGCACGGCAGGCGCCACCGTCACCCCGACGGCTGAGCCGGAGGGCGAGAGCGCCGTCAGCATCCAGTGGACCGCGCTGCAGCCGGGAACGACGGCCACGGCGATCTTCGAGCTGAACGCCGCCACCGATTTCACCGGATTCCGCGCAGCCGCCGAGAAGTTCGTCGTGCCGGCCCAGAACCTGATCTACGCGGATGTGACGGGCAACATCGGCTACCAGACGCCGGGGCAACTTCCGATTCGCGGTGCCGGAGACGGGTCGATGCCCCAGCCAGGGTGGGACTCGGCCTACGACTGGCAGGGCTACATCCCGTTCGCGGATCTGCCGGTGGCCTACAACCCCGACGAGGGTTACATCGTCACCGCGAACAACGCGATCGTCGACCAGAACTACCCCTACTTCCTCACGCGGGACTGGGACTACGGATGGCGCGCAGCCCGCATCGATGAACTGCTGCAGCGAGCCATCGCCGAAGGGCCCGTCACCGCCGAGGTGATGCGCGGCATCCAGGCAGACAACCAGTCCGAGATCGGCAAGACGCTCATCACCGCCTTCGAGAACCTTCGGACCGGCGACGAGGCGACGGATGCCGCACTCGACCTGCTGCGTCAGTGGGACGCCCAGAACGACGCCGACTCGTCGGCCGCCGCGTTCGCGAATGTCGTGTGGGACGAACTCGCGCACAACCTGTTCACCCGCGGTCGATCGACGCCGGTTCCCTTGACCAGCCAGTCACGGCAGTTCCTCGTGGTGCAGAACCTGCTCGCTGACCCGAGCTCTGCCTGGTGGACGAACACCGAGATCGGCGTGTCGGGCCAGCGGGAGATGCTGGAGGCCAGCGCCCGCAGCGCGACCGAGATCCTCACGACGGCGCAGGGATCGAATCCGCTGCAGTGGCGGTGGGGCACCCTGCACGCGATCACGCTCACTCACGAGACGTTCGGCACCTCGGGTATCGCGCCGATCGAGGCCCTGTTCAACCGCGGCCCCTTCCCGGTTGGTGGCGGCTCCTCGGTGGTCAACGCGACCGGATGGCCGCTCGGTGAGGGCTTCGCGACGACGACGGTGCCGTCGATGCGCATGGTCGTCGACCTGAGTGACTTCGACGCGTCAGGCTGGAATCATCTGACCGGCGCGAGCGGTCACGCGTTCCACAAGAACTACACCGATCAGACAGCGACCTGGCAAGCGGCGGGACTCACGCCGTGGGCCTTCTCTCGGGATGCCGTAACGGCAGCCACCGAGCACACCCTCACTCTCGAACCCGCGAACTAAGCCTCAGCCGGGATCGGCGCCGGTCTCGGGGCGGGAGGTCTCGATCTCGGCGTCGGCGAGTTCGTCGACCACGAGGTCATCGACGTCCATCGTGCGGTTGCGGTACGCCTGACGGCCCACCATCTGGGCCGCAAGTGGCGACGCCGCGAGCTGGATCAGGATGATCGGCACGATGAACGCGACGACCGCCCAACTGCGCTGTGCGAGGGCGATCGCGATGCACACCAGGATGACGCCCAACACCTGGGGCTTGGTCGCGGCGTGCAGGCGGCTGGGGACATCGCGGAACCGCGCCAGCCCGATCGCCGCCGTCACGCACAGCAGCGCGCCGATCAGGATCAGCACGAGAGCCGTTCCGTCCAGAAGGGCCGCGATCTCAGCATCCGTCATTTCGTCACGTCCTTTCGGGCGACGAACCGAGCGATCGCGATCGATCCGAAGATGCCGACCGCGGCAATGATCAGGAGGACCGGCAGGGTGCGAGTGTGGTGTCCGATCACCATGTCGGCGCCGAGGACGCAGACAACCTCGGTCAACAGCACATCGGACGCGACAGCGCGATCGAGGATCGAGGGCCCCACGACGATGCGCCACAGCGTGACGAGCGCCGCTGCCGTGAACGCGATGTAGATGGCGATGATCAGGATCGTCGAGATCGTCATGACACCTCCGCCTTCTGCGCCTGCCGAAGCCGGTGCAGCTGCTCGCGCGACCCGAACGCCCGGGTCAGCCGCGCCTCCCACAGGAGCGTCTCGCGCCGATTGGCGACGATCTCCTTCTGCCCGCGCACGCCGATGATGTGCAGGTACAGGATGCGGCGATCGCGGTCGGCATCCAGCACGAGCGAGCCGGGAATGAGCGAACACGTGATCGCGGTGTGAGCCATCAGCAGGTCATCGTCAGTGCGCAGCTGGACGCCGATCACGGCAGTGCGGGGCTGCCGGCGCAGGTCGAGCACCTGCCACGCGACTGTCAGCGAGCCGCGCACGAGACCCCCGAGGAAAGTGACGACGAAAACCAACGCGTACCAGAGGTTGAGCCGCCCCGACAGCTCGACCACCGGAAGGTGGAAGACGACCGTGACGGCGATGGCAGCGAGAAGGCCGGTGAGAAAGGCGAGCACCGTGAACTGTCCCCACAGCAGCATCCACAGCGCCGTCAACCACAGCAGGACGGGAAGCTGCCGCCAGATCGCGGTGAAGAAGCCGACGGGCTCGGGGGAGCGATCAGTCACTGCTGCACCTCCCCGCTCATGTCGACGGACTCGTCCAGCTGGACGACGGTGATCGGCTCGAGCAGCGCACCGCCGACCCGGGCGCAGATCTCATACAGCGGCCCGGCGAACACCGTCAGTGCGACGCTGAACGCCACCATCCCTGCGGTACCCGCCGTCATGATGCGCGGGATCACCCGGCGTTCAGTGACGGTCGTTGCCGCAGGCGCTTCCCGCAGATAGGCCGTGCGCTGCGCGGTCTCGCTCGAATCGTCTTCCTCGCGCCAGAACGAGAGGTTCCACGCTCGTATGAGGGCATACAGGGTGAGCAGGCTCGTCGCAATCCCGGCGACGATGAGCGTCATCATCAGCGGTGTGCCGACCGCCGCCCCCGCGTCGAACAGCGCGTATTTGCCGATGAAGCCCGAGAACGGTGGGAGGCCGCCGAGGTTGACGGCCGGGATGAAGTACAGCAGCGCGATGACGGGGGCCGCCCGCATGAGCCCCTTGACCTTGAGGATCGAGGTGCTTCCGGCCCGGCGTTCAACGAGGCCCACCGCGAGGAAGAGCGTCGTTTGCACCACGATGTGGTGGACCATGTAGTAGATCGTCGCCCCGATCGCCGCGGGCGTCGCGATCGCGATCCCGAAGATCATGTAGCCGACGTGGCTGACCAGGGTGAACGACAGAATCCGTTTGAGTTCGGCCTGCGCGACGGCACCCAGGATGCCGATCACCATCGTCGCGAGAGCCGCGATGAGCAGGATCGTATTGAGGTCGTTCTCGAGGAAGATCTGGGTTTCGGTGCGGATGATCGCGTAGACGCCGACCTTGGTCAGCAGGCCCGCGAACACCGCAGTAACCGGCGCTGGCGCCGTCGGGTACGAGTCGGGAAGCCAGAACGAGACGGGGAAGACCGCTGCCTTGATCGCGAACGCGAGCAGCAGCATGACGTGCAGCACGTATTGCGTTTCCTGCGGCAGCTGCGTCATCCGGTCGGCGAGCTGGACCATGTTGACCGTGCCTGTCGCGCCGTAGATCATCGCGATCGCCGAGAGGAACAGGATCGACGAGACCAGGGAAACGACGATGTAGGTGATGCCCGCACGGATGCGCTGCTCACTGTTTCCGAGGGTGATGAGCACGTAGGACGCGACGAGCAGGATCTCGAAACCGACATACAGGTTGAACAGGTCACCCGCGGTGAAGGCGACGAAGATACCCGCCGCGAGGATGAGGTACGTCGGGTGGAAGATCGAGACCGGGGTGTCGTCGTCGCCGTCGGCGGCTCCCTGGCCGATCGAGAAGAGCAACACGGCAAGCAGCACGACGCTCGAGACCATGACGAGCAGCGCCGCAAGGCGATCGACGTAGAGCACGATCCCGAACGGGACGGGCCAGCCTCCCACCGATACGGCGAAGGGGAGGTTGGAGGCGTCGACAGCGACCAGCAGCACTGTCGCGATCGCGAGCGTCAGGACGAGCGTGACCACCGAGACACCGACCTGAACCCGGCGGTGGCGGCCGGCAATGAGCGCGATGGCCGCACCCAGCAGCGGCAGCGTGACCAGGAGCGGAACGAGGGCGGTCATGAACCTGATCCCTTCGTCCGATCATCCGTGGCTTCGGATGCGAGGAAGTCGCTCGTCGCGTCGTCGTCTTCGGGTTCGATCTCCTGATCCATCTCGTCGTCGGCTCGCATGCCGCGCTCGCGAAGCGCGACATCCGCTTCGTCCTCGTCGAACGTGTCGGCCTGGCCCAGTTGCCACGAGCGGTAGATCAGCGCGAGCAGGAACGCCGAGATCGCGAAGGTGATCACGATCGCGGTCAACGTGAGCGCCTGCGGCAGGGGGTCCGACATCTCCTGAGGTTCACCGTCGCCGTAGAACGGCGCGATACCGGGCCGCCCCATGACGATGAGCAGCAAGAGGTTGGCTGCGTTGCCGAGCAGGAGGAACCCGATGAGCACGCGCGTGAGGCTGCGCTCGAGCATCGCGTACACGCCGGCGGCGAAGAGCACCGCCATGATGACGATGAGAACGATCGAGACGTTCACGATCCGCTCACCTCCTCGCGTGCCGCGACCGACGTCCCCGCTGCGTTGGCCTGACGGTCGACCTCGGCACCAAGACTGCGCAGGACATCCAGCACCAGCCCGATCACGACCAGGTACACACCGACGTCGAAGATCGTCGAGGTCACGAACTCGATGTGCCCGAGCACGGGCACATCGGCCTCGAAGATGGCCCGTGTCAGCGGCTCGACGCCGAATGCGAGCGGGATGATGGCGCAGGCAACGGCGATACCCATGCCGATCCCGAGGAAGCGTCCAGCGTCGGTGGGTGCAGCAGCGCCGAGCTCGTAGCGACCCCCGGCGATGTAGCGCATCACCAGCGCCATCCCGGCAACGAGACCCGCTGCGAACCCACCACCGGGAAGGTTGTGCCCGGCGAACAGCAGATACAGCGACACGATGATGATCGAGTGGAAGAGGATCCGCACCACGATCTCGAGCAGGATCGACCGGTTCTCGGGACGCACACGCTGCCCCGCGACGAGCCAGGCGTTGCGGCCGGTCGGGCCGTCGGCGTCAGTCTCAGCCAGCGGCGTGCGACGGCGCAGCGCGCGGTGAGCGCGCTGGACGATGGGCTGCGTGATCTGAGGGAGCGTGTCGGAGCGATTCGTCACGAAGACGAGGGAGGCCACACCGGTGGCGGCGAGAACGACGACCGAGAGTTCACCCATCGTGTCCCAGCCACGCAGATCGACTAGCGCGACGTTCACGACGTTCTTGCCGTGCCCGATCTCGTAAGCAAGGTTCGGGAAGGCGAGCGAGATGGGCAGGTCGACGCGGGCGCCGGTTGCGACGATGGCAACGCCGGCCATCGTGAGTCCCACGAGCACGGCCAGTATCGCGCGGCCCACGGCGAACGACGAACCGTTATGAGCGCCGAGGCGCGACGGGATGCGGCGCAGCACGAGCGCGAATGCGACCAGTGTGACGGTCTCGACGAGGATCTGGGTGAGAGCGAGATCAGGTGCACCGCTCGTTGCGAAGAGCACGACCATACCGAGGCCGGTGACCGAGACGAGCACGACACCCGTGTAGCGCTTGCGGGCACGAACGGCAATGACTCCGGCCGCGATCATCACCGGAGCAACGGCGAGTTGCACGGGCGTGTGGAAGGCGTCGAGGTCTGCCTGCCAGTCCGATGAGGCCAACAACGCGGTTCCCTCGCCGGCCACAAGAACGAGGAAGATCGTGGCGACGTAGACCGGGAGTGAACCGCGCTGGACGAGCGTGGTCGTCAGCACCGAGAGTCGCTCGATCATCCGCAACGAGCCGTTATAGGCATCCACCGCCGTGAAGGGAAGAACGCGCCGGCGTCCGACTCCCCGCGCCGTAAAGACAAAGAGCACGGCACCGAGCGCGATCGTGCCGAGCGAAATCCACAGGGCCGGCTCGAACCCGTGCCACAGTGCGAGATAAGCGGGGTGCTCGGGCACGGACACCTCGGCGGTCGCCAGCGGCGCGAGCTGCGCGTACGGCGCGAATGCGACATCGAGAAGGGGAGCGGCGAATCCTCCCGCAAGGCTGAGCGCAGCCAGGATCACCGGCGCCGACAGGAATCCCGCCGACGGGGCCGGCCACGACACCGTAGCCATGTCGCGCTTGGTCCAGAACGCTCCCCACACGAACCGGATGCCGTACGCCGCGGTCAGCACTGAACCGACGACGACAGCCAGAAGCGCGACAAGGCCCCATGCCGAGCCTCCGACCGCCTCATCCAGGAGGGCTGCGAGCGCACCCTCCTTCGCCACGAACCCGACGGTGGGGATGATGCCGACCATCGACGCGATCGACACGATCGCGGCCGTGGCAAGGGCTGGCACCTGACGTCCGAGTCCACTGATCTCACGAAGATCGCGGGTCGAGAGCTGGTGGTCGATGATCCCGACGATCAGGAACAGCGCGGACTTGAAGAGGGCATGACTGAGCAGCAGAGCGAGTCCCGCCAGAGCGGCATCCTGGGTGCCATAGCCGAGGACGACCATGAGGAAACCCAGCTGGCTGACAGTTCCGTAGGCGAGAAGGCGTTTGAGATCTGTCTCACGCAGGGCCTGCCATCCGCCGAGCAGCATCGTGAAACCACCGAGGCCGATCACGATCGGATGCCACGCGGGATTCTCGGCGAAGACCGGCGCCAATACCGCAACGAGATAGATGCCGGCTTTGACCATGGCTGCCGCGTGCAGATAGGCCGAGACCGGTGTCGGGGCCGCCATCGCGCCGGGGAGCCAGAAGTGGAAGGGGAAGATCGCCGACTTGCTGAGCGCGCCGACCAGCAGCAACACGAGCGCCGCGGTCATGACGGGACTGACCGGTGGGTCGGCGAGGATCTCGGACAGGCTTGAGGTTCCTGCCTGCACCACGACGAGCACGACACCGATGAGCATCACCAGGCCACCGAGAGTCGTCACCAGAAGCGCCTGCAGGGCAGCGCGCCTGCTGGCCGCACGTCTGTTGTAGTGGCCGATCAACAGGTACGACAGAACGCTCGTGACCTCCCAGAACATCACGAGCACGACGACATCGTCAGTGAGCACGAGCCCGTACATCGCCCCCGCGAACGCGAGCAGCACGGCGGCGAACTGGCCGAGCTCTTCCTTCCCGTCGAAGTACCAGCGGCAGTACAGCAGAACGAGAGCACCGACTCCGGTGACGATCAGCGCGAGGACCCACGACAGGGTGTCCATCCGCATCGACAGCTCGATATCGAGAGGTTCGATCCAGGTGAACGACTCGAAGGGGATGTCGCCGGCAAGCACTCGGGGTGAGAGCGCCGCGGTGTACACGAAAGCCCCGAACGAGACCGCGGCGGCGGCGAAGAATGCCCGTGGACCCCACGCCCGCACGAGCAGCGGCAGTGCGAGTGACCCGATCGTGAACGCCACGAGAACGAGGAGCATGCCGGCCTCCTCGTGGTCGTCGTCCCGTCGATGCTGCGGGATCGGGCGATCAGGGTGTGGCTTTCATCCTATCCGGGCAGTGTTCAGGCGCGGCCGGTGGATGCGGGATTACCCCGGGGAACCGGCCCTGCCGTGGTGCCGATTCGGAAGGAACACGTGAACGTGACGGACGCGGCATCCTCCCCCGCCAGCATCGCCACGACCGCGGCGCCGGCCGCGCGACCCTTCTCGACGGCCGGCTGCACCAGGGTCGTCAGCTCATAGGCATCCAGTCCGTCGACCTCGACTCCATCGAAGCCGGTGACGCTGAGATCGTCGGGAACGCGCAGGCCGCACTCTTCGGCCGCGCGGATGACGCCGGCGGCCAGCAGGTCGGTCTGGGCGATGACCGCCGTCGGGCGGTCGGGTCCGGCGAGAATCTCGCGGCCGGCGGTCAGGCCCTCATCGATCGAACTGGTCACCGCTGCGTACGTCGGGGCATCGGGGTAGACAGCCCGGGCACCGACCAGGCGCGCCGCGGTCACATCGACCTTGACGGCGTCGGCGGGGCCGAACCAGCCGCGGGCGCGCGAGGGGCGGATCGGGAGGGTGAGGATCGTCACCCTCTCGTGGCCGAGGCCCCGCAGGTAGCTCGCTGCCCGCTGCTGCGCCGCACTGTTGTCGAGCTCGATCCGCGGGATGTCGGGCCCCGCATCGCCCTCGATGATGACGACCGGCACGCGGCGAGCACGCAACACCTCGAGCGAGGGCTGGCGGGTTTGGCCGAATCCGACGAGGACCGCAGCATCGATCGGCGCGGAGGTCATCGCCGATGGCACCTCGATCGCACCGCTGTCGGTTTCGGTTGCCGGCGCCGCAGAGGACGTCTCATCCGGCAGAAGCAGCAGTCCGGCGCGAAGCGGTGCCACCCCCTCGGCGATCCCATCCATCATCGCGATCGTCACCGGGTCGTGAAAGGCGGAACGCAGCGAGCCTCCGAACACGACGCCGACGATGCCGGACCGACCCCGACGCAGCGACGCGGCGCGGGGATCCGGACCGGTGTACCCGAGAGCCTCAGCAGCCGCTAGCACGCGCCGGCGCGTCTCGGCGGAGGCAGGCGCGTTGCCGCTGAAGACGACGGACGCCGTGGATGCCGAGACTCCGGCTTCGCGCGCGACGTCAGTGATCGTTGCCCTGCGCTCGCTCATGGTGCCTTGATGGTACTGGCTCGCACACGCAGTTCCCCGTGAGATGGTGCGCCTCGAAACGATTCGATACACTCGACCGGTGGATACCGCTCTCTCTCGCGCTCAGATCGTCCGGTGGCGCACCGCGGTCTTCACCATCTTCTTCCTCAGTGGGCTGAGCGTGGCAACGTGGGCTGCGCGGGTGCCGGCGATCAAGGCGACGCTCGGCGTCGACAACATCCAGATCGGCTTCATGCTGCTGGGCGCCGGTATGGCCTCGATCATCGGTCTGTCCCTGGCATCCGTCGTTCTCGCGCGGTTCGGTGCTCGCCGAAGCATGCTCGGCGCCATCCTCACCTTCTCGGTCGGTGTCGCGCTCGTTGGAATCGGTGTCGACGTCGCAAACTCGTACATTCTCGTGATCGTCGGTCTCGCTCTGTTCGGCCTGGGCAACGGATCCGTCGACGTCATGATGAACGTCGAGGGTGCTGCGATCGAGAAGACGATCGGAAAGACGATCCTTCCCCTCTTCCACGCGTTCTTCAGTTTCGGAACCGTCGCCGGCGCGGGGCTCGGGGCCCTGGCGATCGCCATGAACCTCAACGTACTGACGCACACCGCGGTGATCGCCGGCCTGCTCGTGCTGACCGGTCTCTGGGCGAGCGCCAACGTGCCGGCCCGGGAGATCGCGATGGACCCGGATGCCGACCCGGAGCCGGCCCAGAAGCCGGGCATGCGCGAACGCCTGAGCGTCGCTCTGTCGGCGTGGAAGGAACCCCGCACCTACACACTCGGGATCATCATGCTCGGGATGGCGTTCGCCGAGGGCGGCGCCAACGACTGGCTCGCGCTCGGGGTCGTGGACGGACATGGCGCGAGCGAAGCGCTCGGGGCGATCGGGCTTGCCGTGTTCTCGGTCAGCATGACCGTCGTCCGGGTTTTCGGTGGGCCTCTCGTCGACCGCTTCGGCCGCGTTGCCACGTTGCGCGTTCTCTCTGTGCTCGCGGCATCCGGCCTGCTGCTGTTCATCCTCGCGCCGAATGTGCCACTCATCTTCGTCGGGGCGGCGCTCTGGGGCGCGGGTACCTCGCTCGGCTTCCCTCTCGGGATGTCGGCAGCCGCCGACGACCCCGCGAAGGCTGCAGCGCGCGTGAGCGCGGCGGCCACGATCGGCTACGTCGCGTTCCTGTGCGGCCCGCCGATCCTCGGGTTCATCAGCTTCCACATCGGCGTGCTCAACACGCTGTACATCCTGGTCGCCCTCGCGATCGCCTCGGGCCTCGCATCGGGCGCTGCCCGCCCCCTCCCGGTGCCTGCCGCCGCTCCCGCGGGCGGCGAGCGGACTGAGGGCCATTAGGCTCGACGGGTGCGTCTTGTCATCGCCCGCTGCACCGTCGATTACACCGGCCGACTGAACGCGCATCTCGCGCTCGCGACCAGGCTCCTGGTGCACAAGGGCGACGGTTCGCTGCTGGTGCACTCGGACGGCGGCTCCTACAAACCCCTGAACTGGATGAGCCCGCCCTGCTCGCTGGTCGTGGAAGAGCCGGATGCCGAAGCCGCCGATGTCGGCGTCATCGAGCAGTGGCGCGTCACGCATGCGAAGACCGGCGACGCCCTCCTCGTGCGGATCTACGAGGTCGTGCACGACTCCACGCACGAGCTCGGCGTCGACCCGGGCCTGGTGAAAGACGGCGTCGAAGCAGACCTCCAGCGTCTCCTTGCCGAGCAGGTCGACGTCATCGGCGACGGCCTGAGCCTCGTGCGTCGCGAGTATCCGACCGCAATCGGCCCGGTGGACCTCCTGCTGCGCAACCCCGAGGGCGGCACGATCGCCGTCGAGGTGAAGCGCCGGGGCGACATCGACGGTGTTGAGCAGCTCACGCGCTACCTCGAGCTGCTCGGGCGCGATCCGCACCTGGCACCGGTGACGGGAGTCTTCGCTGCCCAGGAGATCAAGCCGCAAGCGCGCGTGCTGGCGACTGACCGCGGCATCCGGTGCGTCACCCTCGACTACGAGGGGATGAAGGGCATCGAGTCGGGAGCGCCCCGCCTGTTCTAACGGGGCCTCCAGCGACTGCCGCCCCGCTGGGTTCCCCTAGCGTGGAGTCATGCGATCTCCCTGGACCTGTGTGCTGTGGGATGTCGACGGCACCGTCGTCGACGCCTCCGACGGCATCCTTCGCCGACTGACCACGACCCTCGAGCACTTCGGCTACCCCGCACCGACCCGGGCAGAGCTCGTCCACTGGATCGGTCCGCCCATGTTCGAGTCCTTTCAGGTGAACCTCGGCATGACACCGGAGCAGTCGACGGATGCCGTAGCGTACTACCGCGCCCTCAGCAAAGCCGACGGCTACACGACCGGTGCGCGGTTGTTCGACGGGATCGGAGAACTCATCGCCGATCTCGACAGCGCCGGCATCCCGCAGGCGACCGCCAGCTCGAAGCCGGAGAACCAGGTCGTCGCCCTCATGGAGCATTTCGCGCTGTCGCCGCACCTGCGTGCGATAACCGGTGCCACTCCCGACGAGCGGACTCTGAGCGCGAAGGCCGACATCGTCGCTGAAGCGCTGCGGAGACTGCGGGCTGTCGGTGTAGACACGTCGCGACCCGTGCTCATCGGGGACCGCCACCACGATGTCGACGGGGGCGCCGCTAACGATGTCCCCGTGATCTTCGTGCGGTGGGGTTTCAGTTGGCCCCACGAATCCGAGGGCGCGCAGGCGACGGTCGACGACGTCGCGTCGCTGCGCGGATTGCTCCTGGCACCGACAGAATAGGTGCGCAGGAGGGCAACGATGACCGACACCGCAGCGACCGAGACTCCCGCGCGCCGGGCGTCCGGGTTCGGGATCCGAACCGCGGTGTCGCGGATGCCTGCCACGATCGTGTTCGTGCTCGCACTACTCGCGGTGGGCATCATCTCGCAGGGCCTGTGGCGATCGTTCAAGCACAACCCGCTCTTCGCGGAGGTCGCGTACGGACTGCCGGCGTTCCTCGAGGGCCGGTGGTGGACGCCGGTCACGGGAACGTTCTTCGTCGTACATCCGTGGGTCTACGCCATCACTCTCGCGAGCTTCATCGGCATGGGCTACCTCGAGTGGCGCCGCGGGACGCGGGTTGCCCTCGCGTACTACACGGTCGGGCAGCTCTTCGCGATCTTCGCGAGCGCCCTGGCGCTCTGGCTTCTCGCCTTCACACCCTGGCCCTGGGCGCAGCGCGAGGCACTCGCCCTGGATGTCGGACCCTCCGGCGGTACCATGGCATGCCTCGCCGCCGCGGCTACGGTCCTCCCCTCCCCGTGGCGTTCCCGTGCGTGGCTGGTGCTGCTCGGCGGTAGCGCGGTGGCACTGCTCTACTGGGGTTCGCTGGCGGATGTCGTGCACGCGTTCGCCATCCTGCTTGTTCTGGTCGTGGCGAGACCGCTGCGGCTTCGCCGCGTGAGCGTTCAGGAGCAGCGATTCGTCGCTCTTGTCGCGGTCCTCGCGCTGGCAGCGGTCGAGACGCTCACCTCGATCGTTCCGACCAACGGACCGTTCGGCCGGACCGAACTCGGCGGCGGATCCTGGATCGACACGGCGATCGACGTCATCATCCTGCTTCTGGTGGCCCGGGGGCTCTTCCGCGGTCGCCGCTGGGCATGGGTCATCGCCGTGATTCTTGCGAGCATCAACGTCGTTCTCGGCATCCTGGTCATCGCCCTGTACTTCACCTTCCCCGCCGCCGACCTCACCTGGGACGGCGACCCGTCAGTCACCGTCGCGACGGCGGTGTTGTGGGGCATCCTGCTCGTCTATCTCGCCTGGGTGCGCGGCGCTTTCCGTGGCCGGCGGCGAGCGAAGTTGGGCCTCAGCCCCATCCCCACGGCCGGCGAGGTCCGCGAGATGCTGCACGCCTTCGGCGGCGGCACCCTCTCGTGGATGACGACGTGGGAGGGTCTCTCGTACGCCCGCACGAGGTCGGGGATCGTCGCCTACCAGCGCCGCTCGGGGGTGGCGCTGGTACTCGCCGACCCCCTCGGGCCGCCCGCGAGCCGAGCCGAATCAGTGCGAGAGTTCGTCTCGACGGCAGAGAGCGCGGGACTCATCCCCTGCTTCTTCTCGGCGGACGAAGCAACCCGCGCTGTCGTGCCGGAGGGCTGGCGCAGCCTCATCGTCGCTGACGACACGATCGTCGACCTGGCGGGGCTCGAGTTCACCGGCAAGCGGTGGGCTGCGGTTCGCACGTCACTGAACCGCGCGAGCCGCGAGGAGATGACGTTCCGGATGACGCACCTGGCCGATGAGCCCTGGGGCATCCAGCAGCAGCTGCGCGCCATCTCGGACATGTGGGTCGGCGACAAGGGGCTGCCCGAGATGGGCTTCACCCTGGGCACGCTGCACGAGGCTGCAGACCCTGAAGTGCGGCTCGCCCTGGCGATCTCACCGAACGGCGACGTCGACGGATTCCTTTCCTGGCTGCCGGTGTACGGCGAGGGCCGGGTCGAAGGGTGGACGCTCGACCTCATGCGCCGTCGCGAGGGCGGGTTCGGGCCCGTGATGGAGTTTCTGATCGGCTCGTCGGCACGGTTCTTCGCCGACGAGGGAGCCCGGATGCTGTCGCTGTCGGGCGCTCCCCTCACACACGACTATCCACCGGACGCCGGGATGATCGCCGACATCACCGAGCGGCTCGCCGACATGTTGGAGCCGGTCTACGGCTTCCGGTCACTGCACCGCTTCAAGGAGAAGTTCCATCCCCGCTACGAGTCGCTATACCTGCTGTATCGCGACGAGGCCGACCTGGCTCGGATCGGAATGGCGTTGACCCGGGCCTTCCTCCCCGACGCGTCGCTGCGTCAGCTCGCAGGATCGAGCCGAGAGCTCCTCCGCAGCGGCCGGTCCTGACCATCGAACGCGGTGCCATCGAACGCCCGGGCCGAGCAACGCTCCAGACCCGGGCGTCGACGGATCCCCCCGGATAGATCGCGCCAAAGCGCGACGAGCCACACTCTATCGACACGCGCGCCTCACTGGTACTGCTGCTGGATGAGATCTCCGGCCACTCACGAGGTCGCGAGAAAGACGGCGTCGCCGCCGGTGTTGAGCACGGTCCACACGCCGCCGTCGACCTCCTCGGCCGGGACGCTCACAGCGACGTTCGCCGACAGGTCTTCGGCGGGCGGATACACCGTTCCGATCGACCAGAGCTGGTTCGGCACGTCGGCTGCGGCGTTCTCGAACAGTTCGTAGCTACGCCCGCTCGCCCCGATGTAGCGGACGACCAGCGACGCCCAGGGGTCGATCCCGAGGGTGTCGGCATCCGCGGGGTCCTGCCCTGCCTCCGCGAGCTGATCACGGATCGCGTCCCAGTCGATGAGGATGCGCATCGGCAGCACGACATACCCGTCGCCGACCTCGGTCGCCGCAGTCGCACCCACCGACCACGCCGACACGTCGGAGAGGCGAATGGTCTCACCGACCGGGAGCGGGTTGGCGCGAGACCCCGGCGCCGCCTCGGCGCTCTCACTGAACGACGGCGTCGGGCTCGGATCTGGTGTCGAGTCTGCGGTGCACCCTGTCAGTGCGATGCCCACGATCGTGAGTGCGGCCAGGGCCGCGGCACGCTGGAATCTCATGACGCCTCGATTCGGGTAGGACGAAAAGAAGGCCCCTCTCGGGACCTTCTCTCCTGTGCGCGAGGGGGGAGTTGAACCCCCACGCCCTTTCGGGCACTGGCACCTGAAGCCAGCGCGTCTGCCTATTCCGCCACTCGCGCGAACCGCGGCGAACCGCGGATCAACTTCCCGAGGATATCACGACAGATCAGCGCGTCGAGCCCGGTATCGGCGCTCCCGACAGGTCGTCCATGGCCTGTTCAGAGTCTCCAACTAGCATGGACCCACCGCTCTGCCTGCCTGAGGAGATCCGTGGGACTACTTGACAGCTTCGAGAAGGGACTCGAACGTGCCGTGAACGGCGCGTTCGCGAAGACCTTCCGTAGCGGGATCCAACCCGTCGAGATCGCTTCCGCCCTGCGCAGCGAGCTCGATAAGAAGGCCGCCGTGGTCGCGCGGGACCGGATCCTCGCCCCGAACACCTTCACCGTGAGGCTGGCACCCGCAGACAACGAGCGGATGCAGGCGATCGGTCAGCCGCTCGTCGACGAACTCGCCGAGCTTGTCACGAAGCACGCACGGTCGCAGGGGTATACCTTCGCCGGCCCCGTCTCGGTGACCATTCGCCGCGACGATGCCCTGTCGACCGGAACTCTGCAGGTCGATTCGTCGACCGCCCAGGGCTCGGTCTCCTGGCGCGGCGTTCTCGACATCGCGGGCCAGCGGCATCCGCTGGTCAAGGCCCGCACCGTGATCGGCCGCGGCAGCGACGCAGACATCACACTCGCGGATGCCGGCACCAGCCGCCGTCACGTCGAGGTGCTGTGGGACGGCGAGCGCGCGATGGTGCGCGATCTCGGGTCGACCAATGGCACGCTGCTGAACGGTCGCAAGATCAGCGAGTCGCCGCTGCCGCCAGACTCCACCATCACGATCGGCCGCACCGACATGGTCTTCCGCGTCGTCGCGCAGGCCTCCGCGCCGGCACGACAGCCGGCATCCGATGCCACGCGGGCTTTCGACGTGTTCGACGGGGGCGGACGCGCATGAGTGAACTGACACTTCTGCTGCTGCAGATCGGGTTCCTGCTGCTGCTGTGGTTCTTCGTGTTCGCCGTCGTCTACGCCCTGCGCGCCGACGTGTTCGGTGTGCGGGTGCGACGGATGCCGGAAGCCGTGGCGCCGGTCGGACCTGTTCGCCGCGAGACGGCACCGGTCGCACCCACTGCCCCGAGCGCTCCCGCTGGCGCTGCGGGTGGTCTCGCCACCAAAGAAGCCGTTTCGCGCATCGTGATCACGAGTGGCCCCAAGGCCGGTCTCGAACTCCCCCTGGGAACCGAGCCGCTGACGATCGGGCGCTCCAGCGAGTCGGGCCTGGTCATCCGTGACGACTACACCTCGAGCCACCACGCCCGCCTGCTGCTCTGGGGGGAGCAGTGGATGCTGCAGGATCTCGATTCGACAAACGGCACGTGGCATGACGGTGCGCGTGTGAGTGCGCCGGTCGAGGTGAAGATCGGAGCCCCGATCAAGGTCGGCGCCACGACCTTCGAGCTGCGGAAGTAACGGCCGACCCGTCATGGTCTTCGAAGGCTCCAGCGCCGCGCTGTCGCACACCGGAAAGGTGCGCTCGAACAACCAGGACTCTGGGTACGCGGGATCGAACCTGTTCATCGTCGCCGACGGGATGGGCGGCCACGCCGGCGGCGACGTGGCCTCGAGCATCGCGATCGCGCAACTCGCAGACCTCGACCGCCCGTTCGAATCGCCCGCGGCAGCCGAACGGGCACTCGGCGAGGCGATCACCGACACCGCGGCTGCCCTCATCGACACCGTCGCCGCCCGCCCGGAACTGGCCGGCATGGGAACGACGGTCAGCGCTCTCGCGATGGTCGACGACTACGCCGTGATCGCCCACATCGGCGACTCGCGTGTCTACCTCTACCGCGACGGAGCCCTGACGCAGATCACGACCGATCACACGTTCGTGCAGCGTCTGGTCGACTCGGGACGCATCACCCCCGAAGAAGCGCGCTACCATCCGCGCCGCTCGGTGCTGATGCGTGTGCTCGGCGACATGTCGCCGAACCCTGAGATCGACACCTTCGTCATGCCGACTCAGCCGGGTGACCGGTGGCTCCTGTGCTCGGACGGACTGTGCGGCGTCGTCCCCGACACGCAGACGGCCAAGGCGCTCGGGGCAGATCTTGCCCCTGCCCGCACCGCTGACGCACTGCTGAAGATGGCCCTGGATGCCGGAGCCCCCGACAACGTCACCATCGTGCTCGTGGATGTCGGGGGGCGGCATCCGTTGTTCTCGGGAACCCCGACGGTTGTCGGTTCGGCGTCTAACCCCGCCGGCATCGACATCCCTGCCGCCCGCAGCTCCCGCACGAGCTGGCTGCACCCCGCAAGGCAGGCAGCCAACGAGCCGACGCACTTCGAACCGGCGCCAGAATTCCTCGAGGAGCTCATCGAAGAGGACCGACGTCGATCGCGCCGACGCCAGCTCGCCTGGATCGCGGGCTTCGTGATCGTGCTCGCGATGATCAGCGTCGCCCTGTTTGGCGCCTACCAGTGGACGCAGACGCGCTTCTTCGTCGGCGCCGACGAAGACACCGTCGTGATCTACCGCGGCATCCAACAGAACATCGGTCCGATCTCGCTGTCGACACCGTACGAAGACACCGGCATCCTGCTCGCCGACCTGCAGTCCTTCGACCGCGCGACCGTCGAGCGTACGATCTCGGCGCGATCCCTTGCCGACGCGCGGGCCATCGTCGACAGGATCGAATCCCGGGCGGAGGTGCCCAGTGGCTGATCCCGCCATCACACGTGAACCGGCGGCCGACATCTCGGCCGACACGGCTGTCGTCCGCGCGCTCAAGAGGTTGCGAACCCCGCAGAAGCAGCGCAACCGCGAACTCGGCCTGCTGCTGTTCGCGCTCGTACTCTCACTCGGTGCCCTCGTGCTCGTGCAGCTCGGCGTCATGGGTGAGATCGCCCCGGGTTACCTCATCGCCTTCGGCGGACTGTTCACGACGGTCATCGCCGTCCACATCGCGCTGCGCGTCTGGGCGCGCGATGCCGACCCCTTCGTCGTGCCGATCGCGACCCTGCTCACCGGGCTCGGGATCGCGATGATCTACCGCATCGACCTCGCCATCGGTGCCGAGGGGTGGGATGCAGCGTCAGTTCGCCAGCTCGCGTGGGCGGGCATCGCGATTCTCGGATGCCTCGCCGTCGTGATCGCGCTCCGCAACTACCGCGTCCTGTTCCGATACACCTACATCTTCGGGTTCGTGGGAATAGCCCTACTCCTGCTTCCTATCGTGCCGGGCCTGGGCACCGACGCGAACGCCGACGTCTGGGTGTCGCTCGGGATCTTCTCGTTCCAGCCGGGTGAGCTCGCGAAGATTTCCTTGGCGATTTTCTTCGCTGGCTACCTCGTGCGCACCCGCGAAAGCCTGAGTTCTGTCGGCACCCGGTTCCTCGGCATGACCTGGCCGCGAGCGCGGGAGCTCGGTCCCCTCCTCGTGCTCTGGCTGATTTCGCTCGGGATCATCGTGCTCCAGCGCGACCTCGGCACGGGACTGCTGCTGTTCGGCATGTTCGTCGCAATGCTCTACGTCGCCACGGGCAAGACCTCGTGGGTCGTCATCGGTCTCGTGCTGGCTGCAGCCGGCGCCTTCTTCGCCTCGCGGGTGCTCTCCTACGTCGGCGGACGCTTCGACAACTGGCTCGATCCCTTCAACCCGGACCGCATCGAAGCCACCGGCGGAAGCTTCCAGCTCGTCCAGGGCATCTACGGCCTCGCCCACGGTGGGCTCATCGGCACCGGACTCGGGCAGGGACGCCCCTACATCACCCCCCTGTCGCAGAGCGACTACATCCTGCCGAGCCTGGGCGAAGAGCTCGGCCTCGCCGGTGTGTTCGCGATCCTGCTGCTGTACATGGTGTTCGTCGCCCGCGGCATCCGGATCGGCGTCGCAGGGCAAGATGACTTCGGCAAGCTCCTCGCGACGGGCCTGGCCTTCACGATCGCCCTCCAGGTGTTCATCATGGTCGGTGGCGTCACACGCGTCATCCCGGTTACGGGGCTGACGACACCGTTCCTCGCGGCAGGTGGATCTTCGCTCGTTGCCAACTGGATCATCGTGGCGCTGCTGCTGCGCATCTCGGATGCCGTCCGCAGTCGCCCCCGCGCGGTGATCGGCTGATGGGGGTGATGGCACGATGACCAAGGAATTGCGGCGGCTCAGCATCCTGGTGCTCGTGATGTTCCTCGCTCTGTTCGCCTCGACGACGTGGATCCAGGGAATCCAGTCGGCAGATCTCGCCGACTACCCGCGAAACACCCGCGCGCTGTACGACTCGTACGAAGTGCAACGCGGTTCGATCATCGCGAGCGGTTCGGCGATTGCGTCTTCGGTCCCGTCGAGCGACGTCTTCAGCTGGCAACGCGTCTATGTCGACCCCGACATGTGGGCGCCGGTGACCGGTGTCATCCCCGTCGTGGGGCAGGCCACCGGCATCGAGCAGGCGATGAACGACGAGCTCAGCGGCACTGCAAGCTCGCAGTTTCTCTCCCGCATCGAACAGATCCTCACCGGCCAGCCGCCGCGCGGTTCAAACGTCGTGCTGTCGCTGGATGCCGACGTTCAGCGGGCCGCGTATGAGGCGCTCGGCGACCTGCAGGGCGCGGTCATCGCCATCGAGCCCGATACCGGTCGAGTCCTCGCAATGGTCACAAGCCCCAGCTACGACACCAATCTGCTCGTATCGCACGACACCGCTCAGGTCGAGACCGATTACGCCGCGCTGCTCGCCGATCCGGCGAACCCGCTCTACAACCGCGCGATCGCGGGGGATCTCAACCCGCCAGGGTCCACGTTCAAGGTCGTCGTCGTCGCCGCGGCTCTCGCGTCGGGACAGTACACACCCGAATCCCAGATCCCGAACCCCGCCATCTGGCAGCTCCCCCAGTCGTCGAACACGATCCGCAACGCCAGCGGCGGAACGTGCGGACCCGGTGAGACGGTCTCGATCGCCGACGCGCTGCGCCTGAGCTGCAACATCCCGATGGCTCAGCTTGCTGCGGAGCTCGGCGACGAGGCGATCCGCCAGCAGGCCGAGAAGTTCGGATTCAACCTCTCGTTCAGCATCCCCCTGGACTCGACTCCGTCGAGCTACCCCCGCGGGCTCGACGCCCCGCAGACCGCCCTCACCGGTTTCGGCCAGGGACAGGTGACAGCGACGCCGCTGCAGATGGCGATGGTCTCTGCCGGAATCGCCAACGGCGGGATCGTCATGAACCCCCGAATGGTCGATCAAGTCATCGGCCCGGACCTGTCGGTACAGCAGACGTTCGAGAGCACCGTTTTCGGTGAGGCACTGAGCCCGGAACTCAATGAGGAGATGGTCGCCATGATGGTCGCGAATGTCGAAAACGGCGCCGCCTCGAATGCAAGAATAGAGGGCGTCGACGTGGCCGGTAAGACGGGTACGGCGGAGAACGGACCCGACAAGCCGTACACCCTCTGGTTTACCGGGTTCGCGCCCGCCGACGATCCCGAGGTGGCAGTGGCAGTCGTCGTGGAGAACGGTGGCGGAATGGGTCAGTCGGGCTACGGGGACCTCATCGCGTCCCCGATCGCGAAGAAGGTCATGGAGGCGGTGCTGAACAAATGAGACCGACGCAGGGTGTGACCTTCGGAGGCCGTTACGAGCTGGATTCGCGGATCGCGATCGGCGGCATGGGCGAGGTCTGGGAAGCAACAGACCACGTCATCGGACGCACGGTCGCGATCAAGATCCTCAAAGACGAGTACATGGGCGACCCCGGGTTTCTGGAGCGCTTCCGCGCCGAGGCCCGGCACGCTGCCCTCGTCAACCACGAGGGCATCGCCAGCGTGTTCGACTACGGCGAAGAGAATGGCAGCGCGTTCCTGGTCATGGAACTCGTGCCGGGTGAGGCTCTCTCGACCATCCTCGAGCGCGACGGTTCACTGTCGACCGACAAGACGCTCGACATCATCGCCCAGACCTCGGCGGCCCTGCAGGCGGCACACGCCGCCGGTCTCGTGCACCGTGACATCAAGCCCGGGAACCTGCTGATCACCCCCGACGGCCGCGTGAAGATCACTGACTTCGGTATCGCGCGCATCGCCGACCAGGTTCCCCTGACCGCCACCGGTCAGGTCATGGGCACTGTGCAGTACCTCTCGCCCGAGCAGGCGTCCGGTCACCCGGCATCCCCCGCCACCGACATCTACTCGCTCGGCATCGTCGCCTACGAGTGCCTGGCAGGCAAGCGCCCATTCACGGGCGAGTCGCAGGTCGCGATCGCGATGGCCCAGATCAACGAGCAGCCGCCGCCGCTGCCGCCGACCGTCGCTGTGCCGGTGCAGAACCTCGTCATGGCGATGATCGCCAAGAAGCCCGAAGACCGCCCCGCCACCGCCGCTGCCGTCGCTCGTGCCGCAACGGCGCTTCGCCGCGGCGACGTTGCCGCGGCAGCAGCAGCGATCCCCGCGATCGCCACGGGAGCAATCGCCGCCGACGACGCAACAGCCCTGCTGACGTCCGCCGCGACATCCGCCGAGACCCGGCTGATGCCCGCTCCGGAGACCCCGGCCGAAGAGCCCGCGCCGCGCAAGCGCAGCCCGTGGACGTGGCCGCTCGTTGCGCTCATCGTGCTGCTGGTTCTTGTTCTCGGCGGCACGATCTGGGCTCTCGTAGCCAACCAGCAGCCGGCGCCTGAACCGACCAACTCGTCGTCGACCCCGTCTCCCAGCGCATCGACACCGACGCCCTCGCCCAGCGAGACGCGCATCAACATCGACGCCCTGAACCTGGTGGGCATGCAGTGCGAGCAGGCAGTGCAGACGGCGAAGAGCGCGGGTGTGCTCGAGGTCGTCACAGACACGGGCACTGCGGCTCCGGATGACTCGCAGGTCGGTGTCGTCTGGCAGGTCAACCCGACCGGCAACATCGAGCCGACGAAGGCGCTCACGATCTCGTGCTACGGCCAGGTCACCCCGATCGGCGGACCGAGCAACCCGCCCGCTATCCAGGGTGGTGCGCCTGCTACGGCGGGGTCGACCGTCACGTTGACCTGGGACAGTTTCACCTGCCCGACCGGGACCGGGACGCTCAGTGGCTACACCGTCACACTGCAAAACGCGGTCTTCACCGTCGACGGCACGTCGCAGCGCACGTTCCCCCCGAACGACCGTGAGGAGGCGATCCTCATCGCCAACGCCGCCGGTCAGACCCTGACGGCGTCATACACGGCACTGTGCAGCGGGCCCGAACAGCGGACATCGGATGCCTCGCCGCAGATGCAGGTTCAGATCCAACCCGCCTCGAGCCCTAGCCCGACGAACACGCCCTGACCGGGGGTTCACAGGAAGCGCTCGACTAGGCTGAGGAGGCTGGCTCAGTCAGGGAGGGGTAGTGTGACCGACGATTCTCGCGTGCTGTCGGGCCGCTACCGGATCGACGAGTCAATCGGCCGCGGCGGCATGGCGTCGGTGTATCGCGGATACGATCTGACGCTCGGCCGTGACGTCGCGATCAAGGTCCTCAATCCCGAGCTCGCTCGGGATGCGGGGTTCCGTACGCGCTTCCGCCTGGAGGCGCAGGCTGCGTCGCGGATGTCGCACCCGACCGTCGTGCGCGTGTTCGACGCCGGCGAAGAGACCGAGTCCCTTCCCGACGGGACGACCCAGCCCGTGCCGTACATCGTCATGGAGCTGGTGACGGGGCGGCTGCTTAAGGACGTGATCGAGGACGGTCCTGTCGAGGCCGAGCGTGCGGTCGCCTATGCCGACGGCATCCTTGAGGCTCTCGAGTACTCGCACCGCGCGGGCGTCGTGCACCGCGACATCAAGCCCGGCAACGTCATGGTTACCGCCGACGATCACATCAAGGTGATGGACTTCGGTATCGCTCGCGCGGTTTCGGACTCGTCGTCAACCGTTGCCGAGACCACCGCCATCCTCGGCACTGCCGCCTACTTCTCGCCCGAGCAGGCGAAGGGCGAACCGGTCGACGCTCGTGCCGACCTGTATTCCACAGGTGTCGTGCTCTATGAGATGTTGACCGGCCGCGCGCCGTTTCGGGGCGAGTCCTCGGTTGCCGTCGCGTACCAGCACGTCAGCGAGACCCCGCTCACGCCGTCGGAGATCAACGAAGAGATCCCGCGTGCGTTGGATGCCGTCGTGCTTCGCGCTCTGGCGAAGGATCCCTACCAGCGGTACCAAGACGCTGCATCCTTTCGGGCAGCGCTGACTCATGCCCTGACCGGCAAGGCGCCCTCGCGTCGTCAGTTGGGAACGCTGACCAGCGAGCTCTACGGCCCCAACCCGCGGCAGGCCGCGGAGACCGCTCGCTCGCTCCGCCAGCTGTCGACCGACACGACGATGCGACGCACACAGTCGGGTCCCCCGGTCGCGTGGGTGTGGGCCGGCGTCGCGATCCTCGCCGTGTTGCTGATCTCGGTGCTGTTCTGGGTGCTCACCATTCCGCGCGGCGGCGAGAACGTCCCGAGCAACTCGCGCATCGTCCCCGACGTGACAGGCATGACCTACGAGCGGGCGGCGGAGGAACTGACCGCCAACGATCTGGTTCCCGTCCGCGTCGAAGAATCAAGCGTCGCGGTGGCCGAAGGAAACGTCATCCGCACCGACCCCGGCACGGATGTCTCCGTCGAGGTGAACCAAGAGATCAAGGTCTACGTTTCGACGGGACAAGAGCTCGTGGCCGTGCCGGCGCTCACGGGCCTCACCCAGGAGACTGCCGCGCAGGCCCTCGAGCAGGTCGGTCTGAAGGTGGGCACGGTGACCTCACGCAACGATCCGGCCCTCGACGCCGGAATCGTCATCGCTGCGGACCCAACAGGCGGTGACGAGGTGGCAGTCGGCAGCAGCGTCGATCTCGTCGTTGCGACAGGGCGTGTTCTGATCAACGACGTGACCGGCTACACCGTCGAGGCAGCAACGCGGGAACTCGAAGCCCCCGACACTCAGCTGACGGTCCAAACGCAGGAGGACACGTCGTGCCCCGCGACCACCCCGCCTGTCGTCATCGCGCAGTCCCTCGCGCCCGGTGAGGTGCCCGTACGCTCGACAATCACGTTGACCTACTGCTCCGGCTGACGCCCCACTCTCACGAACTCTGACCTCGGCTAACGAGGCCGGACTCAGACGCCAGCGGCGACGTGCGGACGAAGCACGCCCGATCGTTCGACGGCATCCGGATAGCCGACCTGTTCCAGCCAGTTCGCCAACAGCCGGTAGCCGCCCTCGGTGAGCACGCTCTCGGGATGGAATTGCACGCCCCACAGCGGCGCGTCGCGGTGCGCGATTCCCATCACGATCCCGCTGTCAGTGCGGGCAGTGATGACAAGCCCCTCAGGCATCGTGTCGGGATCGACAGACAGTGAGTGATACCGGTTGGCGATGAAGGGCGACGGGATGCCGGAGAACAGCATTGACCCGTCGTGGGTCACCGGGGACGTGACGCCATGGAAGAGTTCCGGCGCGACGGTCACTCGGGCCCCCAACGCTTCGGCGATCACTTGGTGTCCGAGGCACACCCCGAGCACGGGGACATCCTGCTCGACAGCCTCCCGAACGAGCTGCTGCGATGCCGCGGTGTCGGCGGGACGCCCCGGTCCGGGGGAGACGAGGATCCCCGCGTGATCACCGACGAGGCGCGGAACGGCATCCGCGGTGATCTGGTCTGCCTCGACCATCACGGTCGTGGCGCCCAACTCGTGCAGGTACCCCACGAGGGTGTGGACGAAGCTGTCGTGGTTGTCGACCACAAGTACCGGGCCGACGTTGGGCGAGTCGGCGGTCACCCGACTGTCGCGTCCTGCGGAGTGGTCAGTTCACTGATCCAGGGGAACACGTGGAAGACCAGGCCGTAGAGAACGGCTGCGGCCATCACGGTGAGAATCGCGACCTTGGCCCACCACGGGCCGGGTAGCACGTGCCACAGAGCTGCGTACATCAGGCGATTCCTTCCGTGAGGGATGCCGGCGGGCCCGCATCCCTCGGAGTGAACGATTCGAACACGCCATACGCGACGATCCGCTCCGTCATGCTCCAGCGCGGACTGCAGCTGGTCATCGTGATGTAGGCGTCGCCGGCAGTGACATCCATCTGCGGAACGGCGTCAAGCACCGATGTTTCGGTCGGCTTCACGTACTCGAGAGTGCGGAACCTGTAGGTGTACCACCCGGCCTCGGTTTCGACGACGATCGCGTCGCCAATGCGCAGCGTCTCGATGTCGGAGAACGGCTTTCCGTAGGTTGTGCGGTGGCCGGCAACGGCGAAGTTCCCGGCCTCTCCCGGCATCTGGGTGCCGGGGTAATGGCCGATCCCGATGGGGTCGAGTGTTCGTGCGCGTGTCACACCGCCGGCGATCGTGACGCTGTAGTCCGGCCCCCAGCGGGGCACCCGCATGATGGCGAACGCTTGCGCGTCGTCGGGCTGGCCAAGAACGGGAATGGGGACCTCGGCCTCGGTCGTCGCTGTCGGGTCCGGCGAGGCCGACACATCCGGCGTGGGAGATGCCGTCTCAGCTGCCTGTGCCCACTGCTCTGACAACTCGCTGCCGGCGGCGTTCTTCTGCGCGCCCTGGATCACATCCCCGAGCCACAGCTGCCACCCGACGTACAGGAATGCCAGTACACCCAGGGTGATGAGCAGTTCCCCGATCACACCAAGGACACTCACCCGGCGGCGGCGCTTCGCTGGGCGACGCGATCGGCGGGTCGGGTGCGGCACGTCCTCCGCATCAGCCACGCGCATCCCCTTCGTCTGAGTCCTCGCCTGGGCACTGGTCACCGGGCGTCATGCATCTCGGGCGATTCTATTCGTCTCCTGCTGGAGGAGCCCTGGCAGTTAGACTTGTGCGCATGGCACGCCAGAGCAACGACGACGACCCGATCGTCGAGAGCAGCAGCGCGGATTCCGCACCGAACCCTGTCTGGTTCAAGCCGGTCATGATCGGGCTCATGCTGCTCGGCCTGGTCTGGGTTCTCGTCTTCTACATCAGCGGCATGCAGTTCCCGATTCCCGGGATCAGCGCCTGGAACCTCGTGATCGGTTTCGGCATCGCCTTTGTCGGCTTCCTCATGACCACGCGCTGGCGCTAGCCGTACGGATCGGTCCTTACCGAATTACACGGCTGTGATTCATCCCCAGGTGTGGATGAATCTGTGGATGGATTACACGTAGAACACGGCAGGGATGGCCAGCAGGGCCAACAGCCCGATGCCGATCGCGATGAGAAGTCCGATCTGCAGGGGTTGCCGAGCCCGCGTTCGGGTGCGGGCGAAAACGAGACCGATGAGTGCTCCGACAACGAGACCGCCAACGTGCGCCTGCCACGCGATGTTGTAGTCGGGTATGAACCCGATCACGAGGTTGATGCCGAGCACGATCAGGATGCCGGTGATGTTCGCCCCGATGTGACGGCCGATCACGAGCAGAGCACCGAGGAGTCCGAACACCGCGCCCGAGGCTCCGACCACCGAGATCCCGGGGGCAATCAACGCGACGCCTACCGATCCGCCGAGGCCAGAGAGCAGGTAGAGCGCGACGAATCTGCCATGGCCGAGCAGCGGCTCCAGCGACCGCCCGATCATCCAGAGCGCGAGCATGTTCAACCCGACGTGGAAGAAGCTCGAGTGCAGGAAGACAGCCGTGAGCAACCGCCATGGCTCGAAGGCGATGGATGGGATCACGTAGGCGCTGTTGAAGGCGAACATGCCTTCAAGCGCGGGGATGAATAGCTGCAGAACAAAGACCGCCGCCGTGATCGCGATGATGGTGTAGGTCGCGGTAGGACGCTGGGTGCCGACCGACATCGGCGCCCGCGACCAGCGACGTTCGGCCTTCTTCTGCGCGCTTGACTGCGTCGCGCGTTGCTCTCGCATGCACTCCGGGCAGATGACCCCGACCGCGGCCTGGGTCTGGCACTCCGGACAGATGGTGCGCATGCAGCGCTGACACAGCACGAAGCTCTGCCGGTCAGGATGCCGGTAGCAGAAGTTGTCCCGATTGCTGCGGAACGCGTCGGAAGTCGTCACGGCAGACGCCGCCCCCCGTCAGACCGAAGCGATGTCGATCGACGAAATGACGACAGGATCGATCGGGCGATCGCCCGGGCCGGTGGCGACGGCGCTGATCCCGTCGACGACACGGCGGGAGTCCTCATCCGCGACCTCACCGAAGATCGTGTGCTTGCCCTGCAACCACTCGGGACCGCGGCCGCCCTGACCGGGGACCGTGATGAAGAACTGAGAGCCGTTCGTCCCCTCGGGCTGGCCGGTGATTGCGTTGCGGCGCAGGCCCGCGTTGGCCATCGCAAGTTTGTAGGGCTCGGTGAAGGTGAGCTCGGGGCTGATCTCGTCGTTGAAGTTGTATCCCGGGCCGCCCGTGCCGACGCCCAGCGGGTCGCCGCCCTGAATCATGAAGCCTTCGATGATGCGGTGGAAGATGACATCCGTGTAGAGCGCGCCCTCGCCCGGCTTGCCGGTGGCCGGGTGGGTCCACTCGCGGCTTCCGTCGGAGAGACCGACGAAGTTCTGGACCGTGCGCGGGGCCTGGTCCCCGAAGAGGTTGACGACAATGTCGCCGTGGTTGGTGTGGATCGTGGCGACCGCGGTGTGCTGAGGCATGCGGCCATTCTTTCAGAGTTCGCCGTGAACACTTCCCGTCTGCGGCTCACATGGCAAGATGGGAAGACCACGTCGACACGACAGGGAGGGCCCCGTGAGCCTCAGCCGCAAGCGCAAGAAGGAACTCCGCAAGCTCCAGAAGCACGCGAACGACATTTGGGAGTCGCAGCAGGTGCTGGTCGGCGAAGCCGCTGACATCGCCCGGGAAGCCGGTCGGCAGCTGGGTAACTACGGCCGCGAGCAGGTCGTTCCCCAGGTCCAGGAGGCTTACGGTCGCTACGCCCAGCCGTATGTGCAGCGCGGACTCGCCTCATCCAAGTCGTTCCTGACCAACCGCGCCATCCCCGCGACCGGAGCCGTCGTCGGTTCCGCGCTCTCGGCCTGGGACGCGGCGAACGAGACGCGCGCGAAGCTCGCCGCGGGCCGCGGACTGTCGGCGCCCGACGCCAAGAAGTACGCGAAGCTCGCCGATAAGTACGGCAAGGATGTCTCGAAGAAGCTGTCCAAGAAGCTTTCGGCGCTCGAGCCCCAGAAGCAGGGAATCGGTGCCGGTGGCGTCTTCGCCATCATCCTCGGTGTGATCGCCGCAGCCGGTGTGCTCTACGCCGCGTGGCAGACGCTGCGGGCTGACGATGAGCTGTGGGTTGCCGACGACCCGCTGCGCGCTCCCGACGCCTGATCCAGATCGGCTTTCACTGCGGCGCTCGGCTTCCGGGCGCCGCAGTCGTTTGTGCTGACGCTCTCAGCGCGTGAAGGATCCGAGTCCCGCCATCCGCAGGCCGATGTTCACGAGACTGACCCGCTTGAGCCTGCGCACCTGCGTCAGCGGAAACCATTCCGCGCGATCGGTCGTGCCGTCGGTTTCGTTGCGCAGCTCGCCGCCGGTGACGTGGGCGCGGTAGACGATGCGCAGTGCCTGCAACGGCAGGTCGGATCCGGCCACCAGGCGCCGGTGGGCGGGAATCACCCGCGAATGGATGCCGAGAAGTTCGTCCAGCGCAACACGGTAGCCGGTCTCTTCCTGAACTTCGCGCCGGGCTGCGGCATCCGGGCTCTCACCCGGCTCGAGACCACCGCCGGGAAGGGTCCATCCCGATGCGCCGCCCTCGTTCCAGTGCGCGAGCAGCATGCGCCGGTCGTCGTCGATGACGATCGAGTACGCCGCGACCCGCAGATCCATGGATTCACGATACGGGAGCTGCCGGCTGCGTCTCCTGCATGCGGGACCGGAACGTCGCATCGGCGCGGTGCGGCGCGAGCCGCCCCCGCTCACGCAGGATCGGTAGGACGAGGTCTCCGAACGCCGCAACGTCCCGCGTTCCGAAGACCGGCTCGATGAGGAATCCGTCGAGTCCGGTGCGGGCAGCGAGCTCCTCAACGCCGTCCGCGACCTGGGTCGGGTCTCCGACAAGCCGGAAGCCCCGCGTGCCGCGCCCCCGCAGCTCGTCCAGGATTTCTCGGACCGTCGGGGCGGGCCTGTCGGCGCTGCCCAGGAATCGCTCGATGTTGCTGGTACCCATCTGTCCGATGGGTCCACCGGCATCGAGAACCTGGTGCAGGGTCTGGTCGGGATCCAGGGTCCGTAGGTCGATGCCGGTGTTTCCCGCGTAGAGGGTCGCGACCACATCGTCGGTCTGCATCCTGTCGAATTCGTCGGCGAGCTCCCGTGCCTCGGCGGAGGTCTCGGCAACGATGGTGGTAAGCCCCGCCATCGTCACGAGCGGAGTGGTTCGCCCCGCTTCGCCCGCGCGACGATGCAGGTCGGAGACCGCGGATGCCGTGTGGCTCGGTGTGGTCGCCTGCACGAAGACGCACTCGGCGTGCCGGGCAGCAAAGGCCCTACCGGCCGGGGATGTTCCAGCCTGAAAGAGCAGCGGCGTGCGCTGGGGGGTGGGCGGGGCGCCGTAGTATCCGCGGGAGCGATAGTGGTCACCGTCGTAGACCACGCGATGGATGCCGGACCGCTGCGCGTACACTCCGGACTCCCGATCGGCGACAAGCGCATCGTCACTCCAGGCATCCTCCCAGTACCGCCGCGCGAGCGAGACATACTCCTCGGCCATCGCGTATCGGGTGTCGTGCGCGACCATCTCGTCGTGGCCGAAGAGTTCGGCTACCGCGTTCTGCGATGCGCCGGTGACGATGTTCCAGCCGATCCTCCCGCCCGAGATCGCATCGAGCGTCGAGAAGCGACGGGCAAGTTGCACGGGGTGGTCAATGCCGGTGGTCGCGGTGACGACGAATCCAAGGTCTGATGTCTCACGCATGAGCACGGGCAGGAGCGTCGCCGGGTCGTAGCCCGAGAAGTTGATGCCGTGCGCGACGGCATCCGCGCTGATGTCATCGCCGACGATCGGGTAACCGTACCCGTCGGCGAAGAAGAGGAAGTCGAAGCCGGTGGCATCCATCACCTTCGCAAGGCGCACCCAGCGCTCGGGGTCGGCGAAGTCGATCGAGTCGCTGAGCGGATGCGGCCAGCTGAGCGTGCCACCCACTTGCGGGCCGTACACCTCGAAGACCCCAAACCGCAGCGCAGACACGTTCGCTCCCTTCGCCGCGCACGCGCGTGCCGCGGTGACGCAACGCTACGCGCCAGCTGTTTCACGCACATGACGCCCATCGCGACCGCGAAGCGCGAGCCTCGTCGGGACGAGGGGAAAGTCGGAGCAGCTTCGTTACGCCGTCAGCAACCCAAGAGCGAAGGTCAACGTTGTGCTCACTTCACCGCTATCGAGGCGGCCGAGCCCATTACCGCCAACAGCTCGGCGCGCGCATACCGAGTTGCTGACGGTCTCCGCTGCGCCGAGGCTACTTCTACGGCGCCGCAACAGCCGTCCTGCACTGGTGCAGGTAGTCCACGTGGCCGAGAATGTGGAGCAGGTGCCGAAAGCTGCGACTGTGTCGAGCCGCAGCCATGAGGTCAAGCCGATTCGCAATCTTTTGACCATCGTCGATCTTGTCGTATTGCTTCCCCCTCGCCGCCTTCTTCAGGAGGTCAAGTGCCTTCACCATGTCTGCCTTGTCAGGCTCGACCTGCCTAACCAGCGCATCTGATACCTCATACCGGGCACGTTGCTTGCGTAGCGCATCCAGGTCGGCGATGAGCCAGTTCTCGAAAGTGCGATCCTTGTAGACGACCTCGATGCGAAACAATCCAGGAGAGAGACTGTCTAGTTGCGACTTCAGCGCACGAGCCAATTCTCCCGGGGTTCTGGCCTGCTGCTCCCGATCAATTACGAGTACAAACAGATCAACCTTCCTCGCGTGAGCCTGGCGCAGCAACGGCTCACAAGCCTTGGCTATGCCCTTCACGGCGCCGTCCGGCTGACACGTGACGTGGGCGATCCTCGGTGCCAGTGCTCCGTTCTTGGTGGGCAAGGATGTGAACAGCGTCTTGAACGCTGAGAACTCGCCCATGCCCTCTGTGACGATCATGGTCTTCATCAACGCTCACCCAAGTCCGCGCGGCAAAGCCTGAGTAACAGCGCCGCTGTCGAGAAGCTCGAAGACCGTGATTTCGCCGTCGATCACTTGCTGCGCGACCTCAGGATCCATCGAAGCAACCTGTGCGATACTGCTCCGTCCCTGCTCCATCCACATCAAGTTCACGGATTCGGGCGGCACAGCGGTGAGCAGAACCGGGGAGTGGCTTGTTAGCAATATCTGCCTAGGCGAATCCTGACAGAGCTGGAGCAGCTGTCGGAGTATCCAAGGGTGCAGCGCGTTCTCGAGTTCCTCGATCACCAGTATCGATGCTCGCGGGTCGAAGATCGCCACGAGAAGCGCGAACGCCTGGATTGTGCCATCTGAGACCTCCGCGGAGTTCCAGGGTCGCCCAACTCCTCGCTCACGAAACTGGACCGCGAGGCGCCTGTCTTCGGTGTACGCGATCGAGATCTCTTCAAGTGTGGGGATGATGGTCCGCATAGCCGATTCGACGCTAGCCCATGCATCCCCGTCGTTTCGTCGAAGGAAGTCGGCCGCTCCAGGAAGGTTGTCACCATGCAACTCCAACTGAGCGCGCGGAGAAGCGACGCCCGGTAGTCGCGAAGTGTGGGGCGACAACTGGAAGACTCGTATAGACGACAAGAAGCGTGCAACCTGCCAGAACACGTCGATGAAGAGGGCGCGGCCGAAAATCAGATCACTTGGCGCCGGTTTCATCTCAGCGAGAATTTCGTCTCGCTCGTAAACATAAAGAAGATCGTCAAGAAACTCAGAGAGATCTTCCGCATGGCTCTGTCGCTCGACGACTATTCCACCGCCCCTCTGCCGCCTTATTGCGGCGAGCGGAACCCCGTCCAGAGTCGCCACTGACAGCCATTCCTGCGTGACCTCGAAATCAGCGGTGAGCTTCTGAGAAACCGCACGGAACGAGAAGTCATGACGCACGATCACGCTCGGAAGCTGCTGGCGCTTCTTTTCCCCCTTTCGGCCCCTGTCTCTCAATGTGGTGTACCGCAGTCCCTCCTCCACCTCTCTGGCCTCAACTTCGACCTCGACCGTAAGTCGAATCGGGCGTCGCGCGCGCCGGGTTCGTCGGTGGGCGAGGTTCTCGTAGCCGCCCCCGTGGCTCACGGCGAGTTCCAGTCCGTGAAGATAGGCGTTGCTGATGAAGACCAAGCCGTCAACGAGGTTGCTCTTGCCTGAACCGTTGGCACCGGTAATGACAGTCAGATCCGCGAGATCGGCAGTGAAGTCGTAAAGTGACTTGAACGCCTCGAAGTGAACTGATCTGATCCTCACTGGGCGACCTCATCTCACCGATAGACGCTTTGTTCGGGCTTCTTCGCCCGAAGACGGGACCAAGTCGGTCGCCGCGCCCAGATTATCCCGAATGCAAGCGTTCACTGATAGAGATCGCGGAGGTGCTTGCTTGACTGAGACAGCTGCACGCTCTCCGCTCTGCCCCACTTGCTACAACTAACATCGGGCCGTCGCGAAAGCTACCAACCCGCGATAAGCGACCCAGGAGGAGCGAAAAAACGTGGAACTCTCCCAGGATTACTCAAACCTTTGGTCGACGCTCCTGGACAGGAGCCGATGGGGCTCCGGGAATGCCAGTACCCCGGCAAACACTGCCCCAAATTATAACCTGAAGCAAGGAAGCCGTCAACAGCAAAAGCGGCTCTCATCTGGGGAAATAGTGACGCTGGTAGCCAGGTACGAGGCTGGGGCCACCGTCTACGAGCTGGCCGAGGCGTTCGGAATCCACCGACACACGGTCGCCCAACGGCTTCGAGAAGCAGGCGTCAAGCTGCGGCGAACCGCCCCCACAGACGACGAGATCACCGAGATGGTTCAGCGATACGAGTCCGGGCAGTCCCTCGCCAGGATCGCTGAAACTATCGGCGGCACGACGGCCAACACGGTCAAGCGATGCCTGCTCGAGCGAGGCGTGGCAATCCGGCCGAGGCCGGGCTGGAGTCGGTAGCCGGAGACGTAAGCAGCCCCGCCCTGTTGTCTCGAGGGCGGGGCTGCTCTCCTCAGAATCGGCTCCTGCGACGAACACATATAAGGTGCGATTCGGTGAATCAGCGTTCGTCGTCAGGAGCTGAGCCTGCGGATGGAAGTCACGGCGTCATGGCGAGGGTGAGGGCGTCCACAAATGTGCGTCCGAGCGTATAGCTCGAATGGTCGACGCCCGTCTCCCTTGTTCCCCATTCTGAGCGACCAGGTCGAGCATGCCAAGACGTAGAAATTACAACGCCCCTACCCGAGCCGGAGTGTCCGGACGATGCGGTCAAGCAGGCGTCCTGGTTGACGCTCTGTGAGGTCTTGGCTGTAAGGAACCCAGGCAACAAGGGTGTGCATGATGTCGTACGGAACGTCCAAGGCGGGGTCGCCTTCGAACTCCGCGAAGGTCGCTGGCGGGATGTTCAAGACCTGAAACATGCCGAAGCGAGCCTTCGGAACGAGGGCAATCTGGACTGGCGTTCGCAGATCGATATCACGGAGATACCAGCACTTGAAGTCGCTCAAGGTCAGCTCATGTACTCGTTCGAGCGGTGACCCCTCTATCGAGATACGAATCACGCCGTGCGTCAGCGTGTACTCCCAGGTGCGTGGCTTCGAGGCGGTGCTGATGAGCAAGGCCACCGCGGCAAGCACGACGACGACGGAACTCGAATACCACCAAGGCCCGAGCAGAGCGAAGAGGTACGCGAGCAGGATGGTCAGCCAGACGACGGCGACGTACCACCACCACGGGCGGCGGTGTCGGGGCTCGGTCGCACTCCAGGAGATGGCTCTGGCGGACTTCGGCTTCTTGACGGGTGACTTGGGCATGGGGTGGTTCCTCCTCTCGAGGCTCGGTTACTTCTGGCTCCCCTCGTCGGGGGCCTGGTGGTTGATGAAGACGGTGTTCGGGGCCGCGGGCACACCACGCGACTGGAGCTGGCGGAGGGCTTCCTCTGGCGACGGCTCACCGAAGCGATGCTCGGCATGGCTCGGACGCACGCTTGGGACAGCGGCCGGTTCCTTCAGCTGGGCTGGGGCCGGAGTGCCACCGACGACTCCTGCCTTCTGGAGCTTGGCGAGCGTGCGAAGAGCAGCCGCCTGGGCCTGACGGTCGATGCTGTGTTCGACGTAGTCCGATGAGTTGTTGTGCCAGAAGCCGTACTGGTCTTGATACATGGGGGCGTCCTCCTTTCCCTTCCCTTGGCGTTAGTACATCGATGGCGGCGTCGTCGATCCTGTGCCGTCGCGGATCTGGACGATGACGTCCTGCTTGTCGCCGCTCAGGCCGTTACGCAGCTTGTCGTCGGCGATGACGTTCGTCGCAAGTGCAACTCCGGCAGGCGACGTCATCAGATGAGGAGTGGCATGCATGAGCGAGCCCTTGGTTTGTCCAGCCATCTGCTCAGCCGACATGCCGGTCCAGGTACTCGCGTTGCGGGTGTGGGTTTCGAGTCGACCGCCCTGGGAAGCCCAGGCTGCGATGTCGGCTGCCTTGTTGCGGGTATCACCATGATTCGACTGGATGTTGGAGCGGATGGACTGCAGAGCCTTCTCCGATGCCACGGCCGCCTGTCGTTGCTGTGGCGTTGCTCCAGGACCCGAGCCTGCGGCGATGCGGTCCTGGTGGTGAGCGATGGTTCGACGCACCGTGTCGATGCCAGCACCGCCCTGCGAGAACAGCACGTTCTGAGCGGCTCGGGCCTGGACACTGTCGCCGCTGTCGATGGCCTGCCAGAAGCTTCTTTCCGCAGCAGCCGGGTTGCTGAGCTGCTCGTTGCGGATGACCTGCTCAGCGTCGCCGATGGCCTCCGAGTCGGCCTTCGCGGACGCGGCCGCACCCATCGCGGTCATGCGGCTGCCGTACCCACCCGTGATGGCGTCGACGGCACCGGAGCGATTGATTCGCTTGTTGACACCGGAGCGAAGGTTCCTAGCCCAGTTGAGCGGGTTGCGATTCGACCCAGCAAAGACACCGGCCGCAATCTCTGCATCACGTCGGCCTTTGAGTCCAGCCCGGAATTTGCCGAGGTTCGAGTTCTTGTACGCCGCGACACCACGCTTGGCACCGCCCTGAGCCAGCGAACTGCTCTTGTTCCCTGCCTGCTGGATCATGACTCCGATCTTGCCGACGCCGTCGAGTGAGCCCTTGAGCAGCGGGATGATGGCGATGAGCGGCACGACCAGGATGAAGTAAGAAATGATCTGCCAGATAGTTCGGTACGGGTCGGGGTCGGCGGGGATGGTGGCGTAGATGACTCGGCTGGCGAGGATGCAAGCCCCATAGAGCAGACCGATGAGTGGGAAGAGCATCAGCAGGCTCGTGAACATCTGCCGCCACTTCTTGAACAGCCCTTCCGTGTTCGGGAGTATCTGTGCTGCGAAAGCGACTGGGGCAGACACGATGAGCAACACCACCAGTGCCTGACGGACGATCAGCAGGACGAAGATCGTCAGGAGCGAGACGATGGCTCCGAGGATGGCGAGCATCGCCGCACCGAGGTTGAGCCAGAGCAGCCCGGCACCACCCAGCACGATAGCTATCCAGCCCGCGGCGTTGCCGCCCTGGTCCTTCATCGGCCCCGTGGTGCTGCTGGCATCGAGTACCTGCCCTCCAACGTTGGCGAGGAGTGTCTTGAGGCCGTAGCCGAGGATGTTCGACAGGTCGACGACGATGGCACAGATCCAGAACGAGGCGTTGATGAGTATCGCCATGACGACCAGACGCGGAAGCATTCGCTTCACGCCGTAGTTCTGGATGCCCAGACCGGTGATTTGGCTGAAGACGATGGCGATGAAGCCGATGACCAATAGGACGTTGGCGATGGTCCGCATGATGCCCCAGGACTTGTAGACCCCACCGCTCGGGTCCAGCAGACTCGCGTTGATAGACAAGAACTGGTCCGCCAGGAAGCCGTAAGCACCATCGGCGATCTTGGCCCCGGTCGTGAGGATCGGGCACAGAATCCAGCCGGTGCCATCGATGTCGCAAGAGGTAGCGAGGTCGTCATCGACGGGCGTAGTGGTTCCGGTACCCGTCTCAACGTCGCTACCCCCGTCCTCCTTGTGGTCACCAATCCACTTCTTCATGGCGGCGGCCTTGGAGTTGAGTCCGGCGATGAGGTCGTTGCAGGAGTAGACGATGCTCGTCCTAGGTCGGTAGCCGTAGAGCGTCTCCTTGACGGGGTCGTCTATGGAGCTGCTGCCGTAGCCGTAGTAGGTCGACTCAGATACGAGGTAGGCGTAGCCGTGTTGCTCAACCTCGCCCGTGTCCGTGTCGACGATGTTCACCTTCGTGTACTTGAGAGTCCCGACGGTACCGCCACCGCTGATGTAGATCTCGGACGTGGCGGCGTTCTGCTCCTGCTCCTCGTCAACGAGTTGCTTGTAGCTGGCGTTGCCTCCGAGGTCCGGGTAGACCCCTAGGTCTTTGGCCATGCACTTCCCGCCCTTGCGGGTGAAGGCCTCGAGGAAGCTGACGTAGGTGGCGGCATCGGACAGACCCGGCTCGTTGCCTCCGTAGTAGCCGTCCTTGATGAGCGACTCGAACTTGTTCTTCCGTTCGTCGCCGTTCGAGGTGCCGTGCCACTTGGCCTTGCCGCCCTCGAGCTTGTAGACGTAACCCATGTCGTTCAGGAACTGCTCGTAGTCGTCGCCGTACCCAAAGAATTTCAGTGCGTCTTGAGCCACCTGGGCACAGGTGGATTCCTTGGCCCCCGGGTAGACGTGTGGTTCGCCGTTGATCCAGAAAGTGTCGTTGTTGAACCACGAGCTTGGCGGAGTCTGGCCGTCGACGTCGAGCGAGGACTCGATGTCGCCGTACATGCGGTCCTGGATACATCCGCTCAGAGCAAGGTAGAGAGCCCGCCCCTTCACTTCCGAGGTTGGGTTCATGCTCGTGCATTTCGCCGCACGCTTCGGAGCGGCCGACTGCCAGGTGCCGCCGTTGTCGGCACAAGCACTGGACCACTCGCTGGTTGCCAGAGCGTCGGCCCGCGAGCTGGAGATGCCAACGACTCCGACCGCTACCAGCACGGCGAAGACCGCCAGCAGAGCGACTGGCGGACGAAACAAGTGAAGGCAGTTCCGAAGAACTGCCTTCACCGAGTCAGATATGTGAGCTAGTAGTGGACTTGGTTGTCGATACTGCATTTGCTAAAGCAATTTTAGCATAAGCAGATTATCTAGAGAAGTAGATTAGTTCCAGCCGTTGAGTACCCAGCGGTCACCTTCGGGAATCCAAGTGACGGCGGTCGTATCGACATACCCATCGAGCTTGGCCACGTTCGGGTTGTCGGGGTCGCCCTTGTAGTGGGTGACGGCGTCGATCAGGATTACTACCTTTTCGTCGCTTTGCGTGATGACCTCAAACGCGTCGACGGTCTGGCTCCGCTCAAGGACGTCCTGCCCGCCATTCCAACTGGCATAGTCTCCGAGGGCGTTGTTGACATTGTTCTCGTAGATGCCGTTGATGGCCGAGTCATCACGCCAACCCGCCTTGAACTGGGCGTCGTAGTAGAGATCAATCTGAGCCTTCGCGACCTTCTCCTCGAACTCGTTCTCGAGGAGGTAGGCGTCGGAGTACTCAGCGGTGTAGATATCGCCCGCGAGGTGGGTTGTCTCCATGGCGTTCATCCAGTCGTTCCACTTGGCGACGAACTCTTCAGGGGTGGCGTCAAGCGGGATGTCGAAAGCGTGAGGGTCTGCTTCAGCGGCGACCATCTCCTCGATGGTCGGCACGTCCTCGGTGACCTCTGGGCCCGGCGTCGTGGTCTCGACGGCGGCCGGGGTCGTGGCAGTCGGTTCACTGCCCTCTGGGGCACAACCAGCCAGAGCCAGTCCGGCGATGGCCAGGACGGAGGCGGTCTTCCAGCCCTCTCGCTTGAGGCGTTCGCTGAAAGTTGCTGGTGCTGTGGTTTCGTTTCGTTCCATGGAGGTTGGGTCTCCTTGCCGCGGTGCGGCGTGAAGTTGATGGGTGCAGCCCGTCCGGCGTCGCTGGACGACGCACTCCCCAGGTCGGGGTGTTCAGCATCTTGCCATATACAGGAGGCCGCTTAGGTATGACATCGCGAACGCACGGGCGACACACGCCCCCAGTTGGGGCGGTGCCGCGTCTCGACGACGGGCCGGCCAGCTCGAGCCCCGACCGGGGCTCTACGGCGATGTGATGCGGATGGGCCTACCGAGAGCCTCAGATTGGTATCTCGATAATGCTCGAATTATATCACAATTATCGCAATTGGTCAATATAATTGCCGTCAAGCTATTGACAATAGCTACCATATATGACATTATGAACATATGCCAAGTGGCGATACTCATATCGCAGCCTTGGCAGCATAAGTCGGCAGGCCGACCCCCTCTTGAATAGTTACTCGAGAGCGGCTCGGCCCGTCGACTTCCCGGCGGTCCCCGTAGCCCCGGTAGGGCAACTTCGAAAGGAGCCCTCGTGGGCAACTGGAGCGAACCAATGGGTGGAGCCGACGCGGACGGCAACGAGCTGACCGTCTCGTTCGGCAGCGGCCCGGCGGAGGGGCACACCCTCCTCGGCGACGGGGACCGGAGCATGTCGAACTTCTTCGACTCCGCGAACCACGACCACTACGGGTCGGGCAACGGCCCGCACGACAACGGCACCAGCCGCGACCAGTACACCGGCCTCGGCCACTGACCGAAGGTCGCCGTCTTGATGGAACGTTAAGCCATCCATCCCGAGCATGATGTAAAACTGCTCACTTATTTTTGAAATGATTTATAATTAGGTAATGAATATATCGAGAGAGGAACAGAAGGAATTCGCAAGGGCGGCGTTGTCCATCCTTGACCATGACTCGTCCCCCGACGTCATTAGCTCATTGAACAAGACCGTCTCACTCCTGGTCTCGTGGGTCGGCGAAGAGAACAGCATTGCCGTGAACCTGTCGGAGTACATCGGCGAACTCAATCACATCGCCCAGGATGGCAAGGACAGCGGTTGGAAAGACGAGTTCAAGCGGATTCTCGAGGCCGACCTGGGGATCTAGGTTCCCTTGCTCTCGGAGTGACGACTACCTTCCAGGCGGCAAACCTCGGAGCTAGTTGAAAGTGGCCTCAGTCCAGCTCCTCCGCTTGTCCGTAGTTCGCCCGCGAGGCTCCAAGCTGTGTGCAATCTCCGGGGCTTCGCTATTCGGGTTACCTCTCAAGACGACAGAAAACGCCTCGAGCCTTCGCAGCCGTGACAGTGGCCGCCAGCTCTGGACCAGTACCTCCGCCCAGAATCGACTTGGTGCAACGACCCGGTCAGGGAGCCTGCCCAAGAGGGTTTGGCCAGGCAGCAACGTAACCGTCTGTGCATCAAGCTGCTCCCCATCGAGCCAGATCAGACCGCATCCCCACACGCCCCCGTCAGTCGCATTGGCGTAGATGCCCTCTACGACAACCGTCGCTCGTCCGATGTTGGCGATGCGAATCTCCCAGACCGCCGGACCCTCCATACTGGCGACTATCTCTACTTCCGTCGGCCTATCCCGCCAGTCTTCCGGCAACAGGCTTGCCCGTGTGCGGACTGTCCAGAGTGCCAAGAGGGTGTCCGGGTACGCCTCACGGACGAAGAGGATTATCGAGATAACTGCAGAGAGAATGCCCAGTGCCAACGAAATGAGGCTCAGGGGGAAGGCCGCGATATCCATCTAGCTTTCCGAGCTAGGAGGCGGTGGCAGACAGGTGGTCGGCGAGATCCACCACCACAGAGTCTTCAAGGAAGGTCGCCGCGTAGTCATCGAAGAGACCGAACTCGGCAGTCGATTTGTGCAGATGGCCTCCGAGTTGATTGAACTGGGACCACACGACCTCAAGCAGCTGATCCGGATCGCGTGGATTCCAAGCAAAGACGAGTGCAGCCCCAAGGTCACCCTCGTAGCCGATCAGCAAAGACTCGAACCCGGGCGAGGAGGCAAAACCGTCTGCCGCAATCGCACGCAAAACGAAGGGAGAAACGGTCGCAACCTCCTCGATGATTTTGCCGATACCGAATGGGCCAGCCAGCACGACGGCCGTGGCCGTTGACGCCAACATCGCGTCGGCCCGAGCGTTCAAGTCGACGGTCATAGTGCCCTGTCTCCAGGACGCCAGTCATCCTCGCTGGAGCGGGTATTCAGGCTCGGGTGGTCTCGTTTGAGCTGGGCGATCTCGCCTTGCACTCGCTGGATCGTCTTCCATGCGTAGTCCTTGTCGATCTGGTCCGGGTAGTCATGCCACTTCCGCGTGTGTTCCCGAACGGCTCGCCGCTGCCCTTCGAGTTCGGCCCTTGCTCGTGCCGTGTTGTCGGCCATGCCACCACCCCGTCATCGTTCGATCGACTCAGCCTGCCATATACGGGAGGCCGCTCGCATCTGCCAGATTGCGGACGCTGGGGAGATGGCAAAGCGACGACCCACGGGCGACTGGGACGCCCTGGCGACGACGCTGGGCACAAACATCCAACGGGTGCGGGTCGAGCGTGGGCTCAGCCAGGAGCAGGTCGCTTACGCCGCGGGACTCAGCCGCTACACGTTCCAGAAGTTCGAGAAGGGCGAGTCGATGCCGGGCACTCCGGCGAACCCGTCGCTGCGGAACATCCTCGCCATCGCCCAGGTGCTTGAGGTCGACATCGACTCCCTACTCCCCGACCCGCTCCCAGATCTGCGAGCCGGACGACCGTAGTCTCAACCCATGTGCGGCCGCTACGTCACACCACGTCTGGAGGGCATCGAGCCCCTCTTCGAGGTCGATGTCATTGGCGAGGATCTGCCCGAGCAGAACTGGAACACCAAGCCGACCAACCTCGTGCCGGTCGTGGTGCAGACCGAGAAGGACGGGCGTCGGCTCGAGGCAGCTCGCTGGTCGCTGATTCCCACCTGGGCGAAGGAGCCGCCGAAGTACCCGACCTTCAACGCTCGTGCCGAGGAGGCTGCTGGCAAGGCGACGTGGAAGGCCAGCGTCAAGTCGAAGCGGTGTCTGGTGCCTGCTCAGGGGTACTACGAGTGGCTGACCGAGGGGAAGGTCAAGACGCCGTTCTTCATCTCGGACCCGGAGGCTCAGATGCTGGCCTTCGCCGGGCTCTACTCCTGGTGGCGTGCCTCGGAAGCCGACCCCTGGCTCCTGACCACCACCATCCTGACCAGAGCTGCCGTTGGCGGAGTAGCCCGCATCCACGACCGCACCCCGGTGACGTTGCCGGGCTCGGCATGGGCGGAATGGCTCGATCCGCAGACGGCCGGAGACCAGTCGCTGCTCGACTGGGCGGTGGCCGAGGCGACCCCGGTAGCAGAGCGGCTGGATGCCTACGAGGTGGCACCGCTCAGGGGCGATGGTCCGGAGCTGACTCTCCCGGTCTAGCTGGATGTCGGTCGGTCGGCGTAGGCTCACCCTCTCGAAGATACGTTCGATAGGAGTAGGGCATGCCGGAGCATCACGACGACCCCATCACGGTCGTCGTGGATGAGGATGGCCAGCCTTCGTCGTTCGTCTGGAATCGCTTCGAGTACTTCGTGACTGGCGTGCCGCAGCGTTTCTACCGACGTCGCGGAACCTGGTGGCGACAGCCTCGTCTGATCGACCGGCTCGACTTGGAACTCTGGCGGGTCGAGGCAGCGATGCTCGGAGACCAGGCACGCTCATTCGACCTGCGTCGTGACGCCGAGCCGGAGGCGTGGTTCCTAGAGCTGGCGTGGGAGTAGCCGGTGTTCACGCATCTCCACGTCGCCAGCTCCTACTCGATGCACCACGGAGTCTCCGACCCCGAGGTGCTGGTCGAGGTGGCTGCCGAGCAAGGTGCCACCGCCTTGGCCCTGACAGACCGAGATGGTCTCTACGGTGCGGTCAAGCATGTTCGAGCCTGCGTGCGGTTCGGTATCGCCCCGATTCTCGGTGCCGACCTCGACCTTGGCGAACATGGTCGGGTCACGGTGCTGGCTCGCTCTGGCGGCGGGTACGGCGAGCTGTGCCGGGTGGTATCGGCGGCACGCTCGAGCCAGCTGGATCGCACCGTGCTTGCCGGTAAGGAGAAGCTGGTGGTGCTGGTCGGGCCGGAGTCCGATGTCGGCAGGCTGGTGGCCGCACGGGAGATCTCAGAGGCACGCCGGGCACTGGAGGCCTGGCGTGCTGCCGTTCCGGCGTCGAGTCTGCGGGTCGAGGTGGTCTGCCATCTGGCCGAGCCGGGGCAACCGGAGTCGGTGACCACTGCCAGCCGGATGCTGGGGATGGCGGAGGCCCTGGGCATCCCTGCGGTACTCACCAACGCCGTCCGCTACTCGTCTCATCGGGAGGCGGCCACCGCCGACGTCGCCGATGCCGTCTCGGCCTTGAGTCCGCTCGACGTGCTGGAGCTGCCACTCACCGCCCAGGCCTGGCTGAAGCCGGAAGCTCAGATGCGGCAGGTTGCCCGGATGGTGGTCGACGTCGGAGACCATCCTCGTTCGGCGGTGCAAGAGCTGCTGGCCGAGACGGAGCGTCTGGCGGAGGCTTGTGCCCTCGATGCCGAGGCGGATCTCGGGATGAACCGGCCGCACATGCCGGAGCCGAGCGTGCTGGGGATCGGCTCGACCGAACCGCTGCAGGCCCTCTGGGAGCAGGCTCGGGCGGGCATCAACCGCCGCTACGGAGGCCTCGGCCGGGGGCGGTTCGAGCTGGCGGAGCGTCGGCTGGCTCACGAGATGCAGACGGTCGAGCAGCTTGGCTTCGCCCCGTACTTCCTGACCGTCTCGCGGGTGGCTCGCATCATCCGGGAGATGGGCATCCGCGTCCAAGCCCGCGGCTCTGGCGTTGGCTCGGTGCTGAACTATGCCCTCGACACGTCGGGTGTCGACCCGCTCAACGAGGGGCTGCTCTGGGAGAGACACCTATCGACGGAACGCTCCACCCTGCCGGACGTCGACATCGACGTGGAATCGGCTCGGCGGCACGACGTCTACTTCCGACTGTTCGAAGAGTTCGGGGCTGAACGCCTGACCCTGATGTCGATGGTCTCCACCTACGGCTCCCGTGGTGCGGTGCGAGATGCCGGGCTGGCCCTCGGGATGGAGCCGGACCAGATCGACTCCATCGCCAAGAGCTTCTGGCGGTTCTCGGCCAGGCGGATTCGGCAGGCTCTAGCCGAGAAGCCCGAGCTTCGCGATCTGGCCGAGGCGGTGCGTTCCTCGGAGCAGCTCGACCTCCTGATGGATGTCACCGAACGCCTCGACGGCCTGCCCCGGCACGTCTCGATGCACCCCTGTGGGGTCATCATCTCGGACGCCTCACTGCTGGACCGAACCCCGGTCGAGATGAGCGGCATCGGGCTGCCGATGAGCCAGTTCGACAAGCACGACATGGACCCGATGGGTCTCAGCAAGTTCGACATCCTCGGCGTGCGGATGCAGTCCGCCATGGCACACGCCGTGACCGAGATCGCCCGCACCACCGGCCAGCACATCGACCTCGACGCCGTCCCCAGAGACGACCCGGCCGTCTACGAGATGCTCCGCACCACCGAGAGCCTCGGCGTCTTCCAAGTCGAGAGCCCTGGGCAGATGCAGTTGCTCGGCAAGCTCCAGCCGGAGAAGTTCGACGACCTCACCCTGGAGATCTCGCTCTTCCGGCCGGGTGCCATGAAGAACGACATGGTGAACAACTACCTGGCCCGCCGCCACGGCGAGATGGACGTCCAATACGCCCACCCCAAGCTGGAGCCGATACTGCGGCAGACCCGGGGCGTCTTCGTCTACCACGAGCAAGTCATGCTGGCCATCGACCTGCTCACCGGCTGCGGGCTGGGGCGTGCCGACGAGATTCGCCGCCGACTCGCCGATCCCGAGCAGCTCCCCGGCATCGAGCTATGGGTGCGAGGGCAAGCCACCACGCGAGGCGTGCCCGGGACGGTCATGGACCGGCTCTGGCCGAGCATCGAAGGGTTCGGCAGCTTCGGATTCTGCAAGGCCCACGGTGCCGCCTTCGCCCTGCCGACCTACCAGTCCGCCTGGCTCAAGACGCACTACCCGGCCCACCACCTGGCCGGGCTCCTTACCCACCAGCCGGGCATGTGGGGCCAAGACGTCATCGCCGCCGAAGCTCGGCGACTCGGCATCCGGCTGCTGCCCGTCGACGTCCAGAAGAGCGGCCTCGACTTCCGCATCGAGCAGGCCGGCCCCTACGACACCCAAGCTTCCATCCGTGTCGCCCTGACCGAGCTGGTGGGCATCTCCGAGGCCGAACGAAGCCGGATAGTCGAGCATCAGCCGTTCAGCTCACTGGCCGACTTCCGCACCCGTGTGCGGCCGAGACAGGCGACGCTCGAGACGCTGGCGAAGGTCGGAGCGTTGGACGCCTTCATCGGCTACCAGCCCAAACGACGGCACGAGCTACTGGCCCACATCCGCTCGCTGAAGACCAAGCCCGAGCGAGTCGCCTCGACCCAGCTCTCCTGGGACTTCGAACTGGAAGTGCCACGACTCGAGGGAGCCGTGGCCGAAGACCTCCGAGGGCGAACCCAGACCGACCTGGAGCTGCAGACGATGGGCATGAGTACCGAGGGCCACCGGATGCAACGCTTCCACCAGCTCTTCCGAGAGCTGGGCGTCACACCATCCAGCAAACTCCTCGAGCTGCGAGGCGGAAGTGAGGTTCTCGTGGCCGGGGTGCGTCGAGCCACCAACACCCCGCCGATGAGATCTGGCAGGAGAACCGTGTTCGTGACGCTCGACGACGGCACCGGACTCTGCCACGTCGTCTTCTTCGATGACGCCCAAGAAGCAGTGGGAGCCAAGGCCTTCCGCACGCAGTACCTGCTGGTGCGGGGCAAGACGCAACGAGCCGGAGCGAAGACCGTATCCGTGATTGGCGAGATGGCCTGGGACCTGCTGGAGGTAGTTGCGGAGGTGGGTCAGAGGGAGGCTGCCAAGGAGGCGGCGATCGCGAGATGAGTCGCTCCAGGGGCTGTCGCTACTGGCGATGTCGCAGCTTCAGCCGGTCAGATGCGACTCCGGCCGCGATTTGTAGTTGAGCAAATTAGTTGTTCAGCCCTGGCGGGACGGACCCGGTCGGTTCCAGCTCCACCCCTACCGACCCAGGTTTCGCTTCGTTACCGGCTCAGCCTTCGGAAGGTCGGCATCGACAGCTCGGCCCGGGATCGATCGCCAGAGGGCACCGTTCTCGATGCTGAATTCGATAGTGGCCACCACTCCGGCCGGGACTTCACCGAGTTCAAAGATGTGAGTCTTGCCTGCATCGAGCGACGACAACACGAAGACGCGAGGGAACTTGTCCTCTCCCGCCCAGGTCACCTGAACACCGGTGATGGGCTTGTCGCGAAGGTTTCGGATGGCGAGCCTGCCGGTCGGCTCGACCCAGCTACGCACCGCCTCTCGAGCGGTGGCATCCTCGTCCCTGAGCTTCCTCCGAACGTCACGCCGCCCGGCGATAACGTTCCAGGCCGTGAATCCAGCGGAGGTGAACGCCACCGCTGCCGCGATGATCGAGATGACCACCGCGATGTTCCATGTCCAGAATTCAGCCTGCTGAGCCACGAGCCACTCTCCCGAGCGGGATGGCACTGAGGGCATAGGAGATCTGGAACACCGCGTCGCGGTCGATGGCGGCGTTGATGCAGAGGATGAGCAACGAGTCGACTAGTTCGACCACTTGCTTGCACCGAGTGATCCGCGTGCTGTTGGCACCGAACTTGCTCGCCGTGCGTGCTTCCTTCGACACGGCCCGGAGAACGTCGGCCACGACGTCACTGCTGCGGAGCGGGTCCTGGTCGACGCGGGTCGTCCATCGCTTCGAGAGGTACTTCCGCTTCCGGTACTCGAGTGTTCGTTTCTTGACCGCCGGAGGCTGGATGTCGTAGGTCTTCAGCCCCTCGACCTCCTGCCTCCACAGGGTGCTTCCGAGCCCGGTTCGGCCGCTGACGAGTGTGTCGTGGACAGCCTTGACACCGACGAGCTGAGGCAGGCGTGTTTCGCGGCGTTGTGCCAGGGTGCCCGCGGCATCTCCAGCCAGGGAGTCGATGAGGGCGGTAGCCCCGAGCAGGTCAGAGTGGGCTTGGCTGAGAGCCTGTTTGGCGGCTTGGCCGTGCGGGCGAACACAATGTCCCTTGACGGCCTCGCGAAGCGTCTGCAACGCTTCGATCAGTCCGAGCAGCTGTGGCTCCGTCACTGGCAACACTCCCACCCTTCAATACCTGCAGCCTCTTGCCACAGCCCTTAGCATGTTGCCAAAACTACAACGACGTAGTTCGCACCGTCTTGGTAAAATAGTAGTTAGGACGGAATAATCCATGGAACCGGAGAGCAAGACAGAACGAAGAATCCCAATCGATGACGGCAATGTCATCGACTATTCCGTTCTGGCTCTCTCCGAGCTTCTGGAAGACCGCAGCACCCCTCCCGCGGAGCGTCGACAGTTCGACCACGCGATGCAGGCCCTTGCCGACCTGAGCCTGGCCATGTTCCGGCACCTCCCTCGCGGGGAGGCCCTGGCTTTGGAGATGGGCGAGGCTGATGCTCGAGTGTGTCTGAATGCTCTCAAGCGATACATCGCCATGGATCGCTTGCCAGACTTCCTTCGGCATGACGACGACCCGGACCGGCTCAGCCATCTAGCGGATGGTCTCGAAGCTCGCCTCGTCGCCTAACCAAGAATTGCGAGCCGGAAGCCCACGCTTCCGGCTCTCTTTGTTTCCGCCAGTGTCTACTCCACCCTCTCGCCGGTGTCGCTGTAGTTGTAGTGGATGTCGTAGTTGGCTGGGTCGACGCCTTGGGAGGAGATCCACTTGGTGACTTCGGCCTTGTAGAGCGTGATGGTCTGGCGGCGGGAGGCTTCGTCACCAGAGAGATCGATGTCGGGGATGGACAGCTTGACGTTGAGGCGGAGCTTGTCGCCACCTGCGGTGGAGTCGGCGTTGATCTGGTAGGTCAGGTTCTTGTACGGCAGGTGCGAGACCAGCGGGTCGAGGTCTTCGGATTCGGCGGCGTAGAGGTTCTTGCAGCCGAAGTCGCCGTAGATGAGTTGGTCGGTGTCGAGGCAGTTGACCAGCACTGGGTAGCCGGACGTCGTGACGCCGGTGTTCGGAGCCGCGTACTCGTACTGGATCTCGTAGGACTGCTTGATGGAGGCGATGTCGACGATGAAGCTGCCGGAGTAGCCGGTGCCTTTGCCGTCGAGGTAGGTCTGCTTGGCTGAGCCGTCTCGGATGGTGGCGTCGCGGATGTCGCTGGCTTCGGCGTCGCTGATGCCGTTGTAGCGGACCATCTTCAGCAAGGCGGCTTCGAAGCCGTCGAGGTAGTCGCTCGGCAGGTTGTTGACCTGCCCGCTGTAGCCGCCGATCTCGACGCCCTCGCCGTACTGGTTGTCCTCGCCTCGAGGCCAGAGCCAGATGACCAGCCCGATGAAGAGCAGCACCAGCAGGACGGCACCGGCGATGACGATTCGCTTGCGTGGGGCGTCCATCAGTAGAGATCTCCCGAGCGGTCTGGGTTGAGGTTGTTCTTGGCGTAGAGGTAGGTGTATTCCCCGTTGCTCCAGGCGTCGAGGTCGTACTCGCGGGCGGCGGTGAAGCTCGGGTTGCAGTAGGCGGCTTCTCCGACGATGACCTTGTTGCGGGCGGTGTCGACGCCGAGGACGATGCCGGTGTGGCCGCATGGCAGTCCGTCGTCGCAGATAGTGCTGCCCTTGCGGGTGCCGAAGATGGCGTAGGTCTGCGGGACGGTGCCGACCTCGGCGTCAGGGTTAACCTCTGAGAGGGCGTTGACGACCTTGCCGCCGTCCGCTCCTTGCCAGTTGAGCGTTGTGTACTTGCGGACGAAGTACGAGCTGAAGGTCACGCAGTTGTCGGTGAGCAGATAGCAGGCTCCAGAAAGGTATTGGGCGTCGTTGTTCGGGTCGCCGTCGTCGATCTGCAGGTAGGTCTGCATGAACGCCTTGGCCTGGTCGAGGGTCATGCCCCCATCGGTCGGGCCGCTGCCACCGCAGGAGCTGGTGACGTTGGTGCCGAGGGTCGCGAGCAAGGCCTCGGCACTCTCGCCTCGGGCGGTCGCGGTCGCTTTGATGTCGCCGGGATACTCGTAGAGGTAGGTCCAGGCGATGGCGACGTCGCTGGCGGTCGAGAGGGTCGCCAGGTAGTCGTAGAGCGTGGTGTCGGTGCCGAAGCTCTTGTCGAAGTCCCGCTGGTAGTCACCGCGTCGGATGTTGTTCGGGTTCAGGCCCTTGATGTGGTCCAGCAGGTAGTTCAGCTCCGAGAGGAGGAACTTGTCGTTGACCTCGGTCGGCACCCCGTCAGGAACGTAGCCGTTGGACGCGAAGACGCTGCCGCCGTAGTCGTTCTTGTAGTACTTGTCGAAGAGGTCGGCCCCGATGTCGTTGCGGACGTAGGCCGTGGCGTCACCGCGTTGGCCCGGGTCCCAGGTGAACTGGGCGATGCCCCAGCCACCATCCGGCCAGACCGGCTTGCCATCGGCGTGCGGCATCTCTTGCCGGAACGGACTGAAGCCGCTCTCGTGCTGGATGCTTCCCGCGATACCGGCAGCCTGCTGGGCTGTGAGCCCGGCGTCGGTCCAGAAGTTGTAGATCTTCGAGGCGTTGTCGTCGCCACGGAGGGCCTCGACGGTCGCCGCTGAGCTTGCTCCACGGGCTGAACAAGCCACGGCTCTCGGGTCGTAGAAGAGAATCTCGTTGCTCGAGTAGAAGCGTTCGTCGAACACCGCGAAGGCCGCGTTCGGGATCGCCACGTTGAGCAAGACCGCGATGAGTGCGGCGAAGATGCCGACCGCCCGGCGGCGGAGCGTCAGGGCCCGCATCAGGCGGCACTGCCTCCGTCGAGGGTCAGGATGATGTTGTAGTCGGCGGTGAAGACCTTGAAGTAGCTCAAGACGCTTTGGCTGAGGTCGGCTCCGGTGCCGAGGCAGTTCTTGCCGATGACCCAGTCGCGGTCGTCGCCGTTGTCCTCTTCCGTGCCCTGCTCGCCGTATGGCGTGGTGCGGAAGGCACAGTTGTCGAGGTACTTGGCGTAGAGGCTGTCCTTGACAGCGACGTCTTCGACCGGGGCGTCTTCCTCGGCATCGTCCTTGACGTAGCCGTTGTTGACCATCCAGTCGGCGACCTCGCCGGTGTCCATCGCCAGCTCGTCGCTGGAGAAGCCGTAGCGGAGGTTGCACATCACGTCGGCCTTGATGCCGAGATCCTCGTAGTCCTCGTCCTCGCAGATGTTGAACTGCTCAGCCAGTGCAGCTGCGTTGACCGTGTTGCCGGTCAAGGCCGAGGCGAAACTCCTCGGAATCATGCCTAGGAAGCGATCGACGAAGCTCCCGGAACCAACGATTGAAGCCGTGTTGCGGATCAGGGTGCCGACGAACGAGTACGGGTTGCTGACGTCGAACGGTGTCGCGGCGGCGAGCTGCGACTCGGCCTTGGCGATCTGGGCTTGGCCGTCTTCACGGGTCTGCATGTAGTCGGTCAGGTTGGCCGCGGTCGTTGGTGTGGCCCCAGTAGCCGAGGCGACTGCTCCGTAGACGCCGGAGGTGCCGGTGTACATCGCGGCCGACATGTCGGTGTAGCGAGCCAGCTCGTTGATGTCGACGTCCTCGGCCTGCTCCATGATCATCGACTCGAGGTAGCCCATCGCAAGGTCGGTGGCGATGGTTCCGGCCACGGCCTTGATGACGGTGCCAGCAAGGCCGATAGGCGTAAGGCCAACGGCGAAGCCAACGATGGCGGAGCCTGCTCGAACCAGCGGGTTCTGCACGATGCCACAGGCCTGGGTGTTACCGCCCAGCAGTGACTTCGCCGTTTGGTAGACGCTGTTGAGCATGCCCGCACCCGTGCCGCCGACCATGAAGCTCGACATCGAGGTGCTGAGGGATGATTTCTTCGGAACTTCGCCGAGTGCGGCCAGCTTCCACATTGAGCTGTCGGTAGCGGACTTGCCGTAGTTCGGGTTGGCAATCGGCTGGCCGACGCCGTCGATGCCGATGGTCTCCCGTGGGTCCGTCTCGGTCCACTTCGTGGCCGCGTAGCTGACTTCTTCCGGCTTGGCCTGCCCGGCCTTGATTGAGCTGGAGACACCGAGCATGGCCATCGCGAACTGCATCAGACGTTCGTTGCGGATGACCTTGGCCGACAAGCTCAGCATGCGAGTCGCCTGGTAGATGGAACATGCCGAGTCCGCCGTGCCGATGATGCCAATGCCCTTGACGGCACCGGCCAGGCCTTTGCTGGCGTTGACTTCAGTCTTGGCCTTCTCGAGGCTTGAGTTCTGCTTGTCGAGTTCCGCCTGGTCGTACTCGGTGACGGTGCCATCCGCGTTGGTAATGGAGTACTTGCCGGTCTCGTTGCCGTCGTCGTCGAGGACTGGCTTGGCATCAACGCCATTGATCTTCGGCGGTGCCTCGGCGTTGACCGCCTTGTTCAGGCTCTCATCGAGTTCCTCCTTCGTGGAGCCCTTGATCTTCTTGGTCTTGTTCAGGCCACGCTCTTTCAGAGCCTTCGAGGCACTCGGGGTGTTCAGGCTGTACCACTTGACGTTGAAGGACTTGTAGAGATCTCGCAGCACGGCCGGGTTGCCACGAACCGAACTCCAGACCTTGGCCGGGTCACGCACCTCGGTGCCGTCCGGGAACTGCAGCCCCTGGATGCGGTTGCGGAACCGCTTGTCGCACGTGCCGTAGCCGTCGCCACAGTCGACCTTGATCCCTGCCCGCTCGAGAGCCGTGATCTGGCGATGCCCCGCGGTCGAGAATCGGCAACGTACCGAGACCTTCTCGCCGCAGATCCCGGAGGTCATGCCCTGGATGCGGGTCTTCACGACGTGGACGTAGCGAGACTGCAGCCCGGACGTGATGTCGTCGAGGGAGGTCGAGAAGATGTTCTCGGCGTACATCGGCAGCATCGACGGGGTCAGCACGACAGCCCCGCCGGTCAGAACGAAGACGATGATCCCAACGATGGTGAAAGTCGGCCCGCGACGGAACCGGCCCTTGCCAGTGACCTTCTGCGGCTGGTTCGCCGGAGCGGTGACGTTGGTGACCCAGTTGCCTGCAGCCTGTTCGGCGTTGCTGATGTTGTCGGAGTCCGGCTGTTCCTCCATCGCGGGAGCCCCACCGGCTTGCTCAGCGGCGGCCAGCTTGGCTTCGGGGTCCTGGTAGGCACCCTTGCCTTCAGCGAACTTCTCGTCGATGTTCTTCGCCATCGACTACCTCGAAGCGGGCTGCCTACCGAATAGTCCGCAGCTCATTAGAGAAGTAATACCAGTATGAAATTCCCCGAACCCCATTACTGCGGTTGATTATGAGGCTTGAGCGAAATGATTGCAATAGGCCACGAGGCCTGCCCATAGGCGACCCCTACATGCCGAGGTAGATAGCCCCCATGAGGAGAACCACGATCAGCCAGATGCCGAGCAGGGCGTCGACTCGAATGAGATCCCGCTCTTCCAGAGCCAGATAGAGCCTCATGAGAAAGGACGGCGGAGTGCGATGGGTGGACGGCGACTTCGTCATAACTGCCCCTGACTGTGAAGCATAAGCGTCACAAAATCAACACTTTTATGAGGGGGGGGGGGGCGAACTTTTCAGGGGTGGCCTGCGTTGTCGAGGCGACAACGAGCGAGCTTCTTCCCCGTCTCCGCCGCTCCATCCGCGATGATGCCGATCGGCACGGCACTGTGTCTGTCCTGTGCCAGCCGACCGTGCCCGGCACAGAATGGATGACCCATGACCACGCAACGCCCCGAGTGGCTCACCGAGCAGTGCCCTGACTGGTGCGAGATCGACCATGCCGAGCAAGTGCTGCCCGGCGACCGTCTCCATGCCGAGTGTGGCATCACGGTGCCGGTCATCGCCGAATACACGACCAGGGGCCACGACGGCGAGCTGCTCCATCACGAGGAGCCTGCCTATATGACCGTTGGCCGCTACCGCCGAGTTGGCGAGCAGACCAGCTGGCTCTCTATCGGCGAGGACGAGCGACAGCACCTGGAGATCTCGCTCGAGAGTGCCCACCGCCTCGTCGGCGTCCTCCGCGACGAACTCGGCCTCTGATAAGACTCGGGGTGGCGACCCCTTCGCCACCCCGACATCTGGGGTCTTGCCTAGGCCACCAATCCGCACCTGTATATGGCAATATCTGAGACACCCAGGATCTCCATAGAGAGCATCTACCCCTCGCCCAACTCACGAAGGACCCCATGCTGAAGCACGCCCTCGCGACGGTCGGGGCCGTCGCCGTCCTCGCTCTCGCCCTGACGGGATGCTCCGCCAGCCCGAACACCTCGGCGGAGCCGTCAAGCTCTACGGCCAGCGAGGTCTCCGACGACCAGCACCTCATCGAGGTCGCCCTCTGGAGCTACTACCAGTCCTGGTACAACTCCGACTGCGACTCGTTCGAGAAGCTGACCACGCCCGACCACCGCCAGGAGGTCATGCAGTACTACTACCAGCTCGACTACACCTGCGAGAACTTCCAGGCGTCGACTGAGGAGTGGTTCAGTGGCAAGACCGACGACAACCTGGTCATCGGCCAGGCGAACATCGACGGCGACACGGCCTCCGTGACCGCCGAAGAGAGCGTCTCCTGGGGTGACGACCCCGTCGTCACCAACTACCAGCTCACCCTCACCAAGGCGAGCGGGTCGTGGCTGGTCTCCTCGGAGAAGCTCACCGACGGCGAGCCCATCCCGAACGAGACGCCTACTTCGCCCAGTGCGGAGTACTCCTGCCCCGACGGATTCGCCGAGGCATTCGCGTCTGGCAACGCCATCGCCAAGGAGACCACTGAGACCGGTGTCACCACCGCCACTGAGTTGGGGTTCCCTGCACTCGAGGGTCTGGTGAGTTGCGTCGTCTACTACAAGGGTGTCGCTTACGAGGGTGACAAGAGGACCTGGGTTGCCTTCATCGGTGCCCCTGGTGTCTCGAAGGATGACCTGGGTGATGCTCTGACCGAGAGTGGACTCTCCTTGGTTGACCCCAAGGACGGTAGCTGGTTCGACGTCAACAGCCCGCTCTATGCAGACTGGTTCCGCCTGCGGAACTACGACGACCCGTCGCTGAGCAACACCTCCGATGACTGGGTTCTCGACTACCTCGATGAGTTCCCGGGTTCGGAGGCCTTCATCAGCGGCCACATCAAGGTCGCCGGTGCCAACTAGCCCATAGGGCAACGGCCACTTCGGTGGCAAGTCGGAAATTCCGGCGTCCCCATACTGCTTCGGCAGAGGCCTCCGATTCACTTTCGGGGGCCTCTGTCATGCATAAGGAAAAGCCCCCGCATCTGGATGATGCGGGGGCTAGGTGCCTCACTATGAGGCGGTGGTTGCGTCGAGTTCTCGGCGAACCACCTTGGCGATGTCAAGCAGTCGCTCCATGCTGATGCCCTGGTTAGCCGAGTGCGTCAGCAGCATGCAGTAGCCGAGCAGGATGTCGACCGGGGCGATGGCCTCGTCGGCCACCTTGAGCTTCTCGTCGCCGTACTCGCTCTCCGGACGGTAGAGCGGGCCGAGGCCGAGATGCATGAGAGCGAGGTCGAAGGCGTACATCATGTCGAGCGGGTCCGGCGTGCCGCCCTTGAAGAGCCGCCGCATGTACTCGCTGACGAACTGGTTCAGCACCATGTGCTGAATCGCCAGAGCCTCGGAAGGCTTGAAGCCTGCTTCGACCAGCAGCTCATGCCCGGCGATGTCGGCCTGGCTTTCGATGTGGCCGTAGTCACCGTATCGCGGGGACACGTTCTCGGCTGCCTCTACGAACGCTCGAATTCGAGCGTCCTCACGGGAATTGGACATGTTGCCTCCTCGGGCAGATGTATCTCTACCGGAGACGACGGGGTTGCCACGCTTCGGCAGACCAGTCCGCCCTCGTGTCAGAAATGACGGGATGCGAGGAGAGGCTGGTCGGCCGAAGCAGCTGCGTGAGAAGTGCTATCGGAGCTGTTTGGAAACGCTCAACGATATGCTCTATTTATAGCATATTTGTTCGATAAAGTCAATATGCCTATGACTTCGGCCCTCGCATGCAGTATTGACAAATCATCGCGTTTATGCTAAAATACGGATATTGCCGTTGAGCTTATCTAGTTCCGGCAGGCACTTCATTAGTTGCGTTTCTTCGACAGGCCAGCCTGCCCCGTTTCGACCATTTCAACGGGTCGAGGGCGGACTGGTCTGCCGAAGCATGGCAACCCCGTCGTCTCCGGAAGGGACGATGAAGTTGGGAGAGCCACATGGCTACATCAGCAAACATCCACCCCACCGCGATCATCCACCCGACCGTCGAGCTTGGCAACTGGGTCACCATCGGCCCCGGCGTCAAGATCGGTGCGAACGTCAAAGTTCTCCACAAGACCACCATCGGTGAGAACGTTGTCATCCAGAACGACTGCGAGATCAACGCCCGCGAGATCGGTGCCAACACAACGATCGAGTTAGGTGCTTACGTAGCGAGCCTTCGCATCGGTCGTCGCGTGACGATTGGGTACCACAGCCACATCACCGCGAACATCGGCGACCGCACCCGCATCGGAAGCAGCTCCCGCATCGGAGGCAGCTCCAGCCTCGGAGGCACCGTAGGCAAGTTCTGCCGCATCGGTAGTGGCGTTGTCGTGGAAGGTGGGCTCGGCAACAGCGTGACCATCAAGGACAACGCACTCATCGGTACAGGGGCACACATCGACGACAAGGCCACCATCGGCCGCTACGCCGTCGTCGGAGTCGGTGCCTTCGTGGACAGGTTCACAACCGTGCCCGAGCGAGCAACCGTGATCGGCCAGGGTGAGATTCTAATCCTCACCAAGTCGACGATGGACGAGTACCGCAATCGCAACCAATGAAGCGAACAGCCCCGCACAGCAATGTGCGGGGCTTCTTCTTTCAGCCCTACCAGTCGTCCGGGTGGCGATAGCTCAGCTTCTCCGGCGTTCCAGCCTCCAATAGACCACGCCAGACCTCAACCCCGACACCTCGCAGCTCCTCGGGAGCAGCCGACCGCCACAGCTCGTCAGCGTCAGTGCCGTCAAGACGATCCCCTGGCAGGACTTGCAGAATCAATGCCTGGGTGAGTCCTGCCGCACGTACCAAGTGCCGACGAACTGCAGAGGCCTCGGATTGCACGTCGTCAGGGTCTGCGTTATCGGCCAATCCGCTGAAGAGCCCTGACCAGTCGTGCAGGAAGCCCCAGGGCGTATCGATGTCTTCGAGTGCCTGGAGTACCGTCACCCATTCGACTTGGAGCAGAGGACGAACCGCCGCCCGACGCTGAGCAACATCCTTCGTGGTGACGGACTGAATGACCTCGAGCGAGTCCCACGACGCGGTGATACCCGAGCGTCGAAGAATATCGCGTCCAGTCGGTCGTGCCTCGAGCCGGGCAATGCAAGCATCCACCAGGGCGAATGCGACATACGTGCGGTCGGCCACCTGCGACCGTCTGATTTCACTGGGGTCGAGTGGAAACTCGCTCCGCCCCTTTCGATGCCGGAACTCGGCCATTCCGTAGGCCCAACGCTCGAGCCCGAAGACCAAGGTGGCGTACACCTGAGCGTGCCGAGCGAGCTGGCGAAGGTCCGCAACGTCCTCGCCCGACGCCTTGGCCCACGGTTGTTGTTCATCACGCTCATCCGCCGACGAGGCCTCGGCAAGCTGAGCAGCCAAGTAGCGAGCCTCGACCTCCGGGCGGGCGTACTTCATCTCCTCCAGGAGAGCCTGCTCTATGCGGTCTATGACCGCCGCCCTCATATCCCTAAACGGCTTGCCAGTCGGGAATCCCTCCAGCTTCTTCCGTCTGTTCGGGGCATCGAAGCCCTCGAAGCGTTTGCCAACCGCAAACACCATCTCGGCCAGTTCGCGGTCTTGCTCGCTCGGAAGCTCATCGATGGCGGCACCGATTCTCGCGGCCGTTGTCTGTGCAGCCCACTTCCGCACGGCCTCGTACTCGGTGACCTTCTCGCCGAAGAGTTCGACGAGAAGGTCCGGGTGGTCGCTGAGCCACTTGCTGCTGAGGGAGTGTGCCTGAGCCGGGTAGTCCTCAAGCCGGAACCTCAGCTCACTCTTCCCGTGACGGTTGGCCATGAACTCAGTCTGCCGTGCCGCGGCTTTCGCTATCGCTTCGCTATTGCTCTATCCCTCGGCTGTTCGAGCAGACCACCACGGCCTCAGAGTCAGAACCAAGCCCGGTGACAGCGGGTGTCCCAGTTCATCTCAACCCCGGAAGGTGGCTCAGGCCTCATGTCCATCATCACCATCAGCAACCCGAGCGGACCCCTCCTCCGCCAGTTGCTCACCTTCGAGGAGGCAGCGGCGAATCTCGACCAGATCCGCTCCTTCTTCTTCGAATCCGATCACGACTGGACCCTCACGGAGCTGGCGTACCTCCGCCAGCTCATGGGTCCGCTGTACACCCTCACGAACGTCATCGAGGAGCAGCTCGAGAACGAGACCGTGTGGGCCGAGGCGTCGGAGCAGTACAACGCCCGCCAGGCCAAGCAGGCTCACCCGGCGAACGGCCTCCGCAAGACGGGAGACCGCTCGTGAACGAGGAGACGAACGGCTACATCCTCCCGGCGAGCCGGATGCCGTCCACCGTGGTGGCTCCGGCGATGGGCCAGATGTCGGGGCTGCTCGGTGGGCAGCCGCTTCGCCGGCCCGTCCAGAAGCAGCTCGACCGTGACATCGAGCAGTTCACCGCCAACACGATCCTGGTCATCTACCGGCAGCAGGCCGAGCAGGGTCTGGCCCGGATGCAGGCCCAGGCGAACTACGAGCTGGCCCGCTTCACGGAGCAGGCCGAGGCCGAGCTGGCGACCATGCACGAGACCGGGCGTGGGCAGATCGCCGACGCGGCTCTGGTGCAGGTCGCGGCCACGGGTGCCCTGGCGGACTCCATCGCCAAGGCCAACCCGATGATCGCTCCGCAGGCGTTCAAGATCGTCGAGGCCCAGGCCACGGGTGCCGCCATCGCCCTGATGAGGTGGTGACGGCGATGCCTGTCGAATTCATGGCCGTCCTGACGTTCTGCGGGATCTGCCTGCTCGGCATCGCCGGGTACTTCGTCTGGGCTCACTTCCAGGGCAAGGCCTGGAGCCGTGGCTACGACTACGGACGCTCCCAGGCCCGCCCTGTCGAGCCCAGCCTCGAGTACCGGCTCCAGCAGCTCGTCGACGGACGCGAAGTCCTGAAGGTCAGCATCAACGAGGCAGTGGCCGAAGAACACGCTCGAGGGCACGACGCCCGCGTCGCCCTCGTGCGGCTGCTCAACTCGCAGGGAGGTGGAGCGGTCAAGTAAGGGCTAGAGCTTCCGCAACCAGCTCGAGGTACGGGGGTCGGGTCGACCGGCTCGACCCCCGCCTCCTCGGAAAACCACCTCAACGGGCCGTGTCGTTGTAAAAGTCACAACCACGGCTAGCGTCTCCACTTTTCACGGCATTGCACGGGCCTCTAACCCCGGTTGCCGAGCGGAGACGGGTCACGCAGGTCGGTGGGTTTAGTGCCCTCCGCACCCCTGTTCAGCACACCCATTTTCAGGCATAAGTAGCCCCAGAAAGCGTTGCGGCGTCAGGTCCGGCAACGTGAAAGGACATCCGCTCCATGAGCATCAAGAAGCAGAGCATCACCAAGACCGCCGAGGTCGTCACGCCCAAGAAGAGGTACTCGGTCATCATGGCCGACCCGCCGTGGGACGTGCAGCAGAAGGGTCATCTCGGGGCCAGCGAACACTACGACCTCATGACCATCGAGCAGATTAAGGGCATGGGCGACGCCGTCAAGGCCCTGGCCGAGGACGACGCCCACCTGTGGCTGTGGGTCACCAACGCGGTACTCCTGAACGGTGACGCCAAGGCCGTCATGGACGCCTGGGGGTTCACTCCCCGCTCGCCGCTGACGTGGGTGAAGCCCCGCATCATGCTCGGCAACTACCTTCGCAACTCGACCGAACACCTCATCTTCGCCACCCGCGGCAAGGCCCCGGTGCAGTTCAAGTCGCAGGGCACCTGGACGTTTGCTCCGCTGCAGGACCACTCGCACAAGCCCGAGGAGCAGTACGCCATCATCCGCCGTGTGTCGGGCGAGGACTCGACGAAGCTCGAGCTTTTCGCCAGGCGTCGTGAGCATGGCTGGGACGCCTGGGGCAACGAGATGCCTGACTCCGACGTCAGCCTCGCCCCGTGGGGCTTCCCGATCCCGGCCGACTTCACTCGTGACGAGAGGGACTCCGCCAAGGAGGCCCAGGCGTGATGTGGGACGACAACTATGCAGCCGAAGAACCCACTCTCCAGCCTTTTGGATGGCGTCATCGTCCTGCTGGCCGCCGCCATCCTCGCTTCGATCACGGTCTGGATCATCCAGCAGATCTGGGTGTGGCTCGTGGGCATCGCAGCCGCCGCCGTACTCGTCACGGCCGCCGTCATCGTCGTGCGAATCCTGCTCCGTCGACGCGGCCTGTGACGGTTGACCGCAATACCGGAATCGTTCTCAATAAGGGAACGACACGAATGAAGGGAGGGCGAAATGACCACTAACTACGAACCACCGAAGGGTGTGAAGGCACGGCGAAACTCGCCCTCCCGGAAGTTCCGGCTGGTGCCGGTCTGGCTCCCGCAGCCGGATGTCAGGAAGCTCGGCGAAGCGTTCCTGATGCTCGCCACTCACCAGGCCGAGATGGAAGCCCAGCGAGTAACGGAGTCGCAGCTCGACGACGCCGAGGAGGCCACCGATGAGCCGTCCTAAGAACGTCTGGGTGTGGCGTCAGATCTGGTGGCCGCGTCCCTTCTCGCCGGAGACGGCGGTCGAGGTGCTGGATCGTCTGGCGACCGACCGTCAGCTCGGGCAGCTCGTCTTCGAGGCGGTCGGCGAGCCTGGCGGAGTCAGCTATCGCGTCGGCATTCGCCCGCACCACGTTCGAGAGCTGACTTCCCTCCTATCCAAGCTGGTGCCGGATATCCACATCGCTGAGCCAGCCAGCGACGCTCGCCCCCAGCTGATGTTCGCGGGCCGAGTGAAGACCACCCACCCGCGTCTGGCCCTCAACGTCGACCGGGTCACGGCGATCAGTCGTGCCGTGCTGGCAGGACTTGCTTCGGCCAACGCCGAAGGCGAGCAGGTGGTGCTGCAGGTCCTGCTCGGGGAGCGTCAGACCCCGGAGTTCGTCAGCAACACCTCGACCGACCCACAGCAGTCCTGGTTCGACCTCCTTGTCGGCGGCACGGCCCGTGCCGGAGCGGATGCCCGCTCGAGCATGAAGACCCGCTCCGGCGTGCATGGCTTCCGCACCACCATCCGCATCGGGGCCACCGCAGACGCTCCCGCGAGGGCGAAGACGCTGGTCTCGACAGTGCTGAACGGTCTGCGAGTCGCCCAGTCCGCTGGAGTGCGACTGCACTTCACCGAGGAGGCACCACACCGTCTGGAGACGGTGGCGACGCCGTGGCAGTACCCACTGGTCCTGTCCACCCGTGAGCTGGCACCCCTGACCGGCTGGCCGCTGACTGCAGACCCCGACGCTGTCTTGCCGGGCCAGCCTGGGGCTCACCCCCGCGTGGTGGCACCGCCGGACTTCCTGGCCGCCAGCCAACATCCGTTCGCTGAGGCGACGGCACCTGGTCGGCAGATTCGCTTCGGCATCGACGCCCGCTCGAGTACCCGGCACAGCTTCCTCATCGGCCCGACGGGTGCCGGGAAGAGCAGCTTGATGCTCCCGCAGATTCAGGCGGCCATCGACGAGGGACGCAGCGTGCTGGTCATCGATCCCAAGACCGACCTCGTCACCGCCGTCCTCGAACACATCCCAGAACACCGCAAGAGGGACGTCGTGATCATCGACCCGCTCTCGGATAGGCCGGTCGGCATCAACCCCCTGAAGGGAGCCGGACGTAACGCCGGACTGGTCGCCGACACTCTGCTCGGCGTCTTCCGCGACCTCTCCGGCGAGGCCGCCTGGGGCATCCGCGTCAACGACGTCTTCGCCGCCGCCCTCACCACCCTGGCCCACTACGACGGAGCGACCCTGCCAATGCTGGTGCCGCTGCTGACCGACGAGCATTTCCGAGCCAAGGTGCTTCGCCAGGTCACCCATGACCCGCTCGGACTCGGTTCGTTCTGGGCCGAGTACGAGGCCATGACGCCGTCGATGCGAGCCCAGGTGGTCGCCCCGGCACTAACTCGAATCCGGCAGTTCCTGCTGCGTCCCCAGATGCGGGCGATGCTCGGCCAGGCCGACCCGAACTTCCACCTCAGCGAGCTGTTCACCAGCCGCAAGATCGTCCTCGTCCCGCTTGGGCGTGGACTGCTGGGACTGGAAAACGCTCGTCTGCTGGGCAGCCTCATCGTCGGGCAGCTGTGGCCGCTCATCCAGGCCCGTGCAGCCGTGCCACCGGAGCGACGTCACATCGTCTCGGTCTTCATCGACGAGATCGGCGAGTTCATCTCCGGCTTCGGCTCCTCCGACCTTGCCGACGCCCTCAGCCAGGCTCGCGGCTACGGGGCAGCGTTCACGATGGCCGCACAGTTCCGTCGCCAGGTACCGACTTCCCTGATCGAGGCCATCGATGGCAACGTCGGCAACAAGCTCGTCTTCGGACTCAACTCCGCCGAGGACGCCGCCGCCTACGCCAAGCAGGCACCCGGCCTGGAGCCCGCCGATTTCCAGCTCCTGGAGACCCGACACCTCTATGCCAACCTCACCCAGGGCGATCGCTCGACCGGCTGGTTCTCCGCCAAGGCACTCCCGCTCGCTCCGGCAAGCAGCGACCCCATCGAGCTGCGACAGCTCTCCGCCCAGGCCTACGGTCGACCTATCGGAGACGTCGAGACCGAGGTGCTGACCGCCATCGGCCTGCAGTCCAACGGCGAACGGCTCACCGAAGTCGACACCGAAGACGACGAGCCGGTCGGGCGTGCTGGTGGCCGAAAAGGCGACCGCTCATGAGCCCGGTCGACACCTATACGGGGCATCAGTTCGCCCATCACTTCGGGTCGAAGAACTACGGCGAAACCAGCCGGAACCGCCCCGATGCTCGCCCTGGCCGGGACAAGACTCTGCTCCCATTCCCAGCAGTTCGCTCCTGGCTGGCTCGCCCCGCCCACGTCCTGCAGTCCTGCCGTTCCCTCGACTCCCTCTCAGCCCTTGGAGGTCATCGATGACGCTCCGACGCCCTGACCTCGAGGCCATACTCAGCGACCGTGACTGGCTGATCCTCGGCTCCGTGCAGCAGTATCGCTTCCTCACCACCCGGCAGGTAGCCCGACTGCATTTCGACCTCAAGCCCGAGACGAAGCCCATACCCAGACGGGCGACCCTGGCGATGTCACGCCTCCGCGGCCTCGGGCTCGTCGAGAGTCTGCACCGTCGTATCGGCGGTGTCCGGGCCGGATCGGCCGGAATGGTCTGGCAGAACACCAACCTCAGCAGACAGCTTCTCGCCGGGCGTTCCGAATCCACCGACGCGGTGCCTGCGAGTCGGATGCGTCGGCACGAGCCAGGTGCCGTCTTCCTGGAACACACCCTCGCCGTGGCCGAGACCGCCATCGACGTGATGGACGCCACCAGAGACCGACACGTAGCCCTGGACCGCCTCGAGCTGGAGCCGGATGCCTGGCGAAGCTACCTCGGCAAGCACGGTGGAGTCGTTCGCCTCAAGCCGGATCTCGCCGTCTCGACACGTACCAGCTCGGGCGACGTCGACCACTGGTTCATCGAGGTCGACCGCGACACCGAACCCCCCGGCCGCATCCTCCGCAAGTGCATCCAGTACCAGGATCACCGCCGAGCAGGCACCGAGCAGAAACGACTCGGCGTCTATCCGGCCGTGGTCTGGATCGTGCCGAGCGACCGGCGACAGGAGCAACTCCGTCGCCGCATCGACCAGGACCCGCAAGTACAGAACCGACTCTTCGTGGTCATCCGCCCCGAAGAGCTGGACCTGCTGCTGACCCTCGGATTGGAGGACTTCCGCCTCCGGGCAGACCACTAGAGCCGGGCACTGCTGCTCCCGAGCAGCCCGGAAGCAATCAAGTAACGGGAAGGAGGAAACCAATGAAAGAAGAAACGAAACCGGACAGCGACTTCACCGAGGCACTCGTCGAGGAGGTAGTCGGCTGGCCGAAGGACGAGCAAGAAGTCCTGAAGATCATGAGAGGCATCATCAACCGGCTCAACAGCGGAGGTAACGCTGGCGAGTGGGACCTGTGGGAACACGGCAGTGCGATGGTGGCCTACATCCGCAACATCGACCCAGAAGCAATCGACAGTACGTACCTATGGCCCGACTTCGAAGGCTGCTTCATCGAGACGGCAGAGAGTTGGCCCATCGCACGAGCAAGCACCCTGGGTCTGTTCGCCGAGTGGATCATCCAACGAGCGGGGCCAGATGCTTCCATTTCGGAGGTTCTCGCCGACCTAAACCCTGAGTACTTCCGCGAGTTCATGAAGCGGATGCGGTTCGTCCGCTACGCGGGCGGTATCCACATCTTCCGAATGTGACCCGACCAGCGAACTAGTGCCCTCGGGGCGACCGGCCAGCCGTCACTGGCGAGCCGGTCGCCCCACCCCAACTTCACCCCGGCATGCCCGATGCCTGGCGTGAGCCATGCCGTTTTCAGGCAGCACATCAACTTCAGCGGGTGGGCAGAAAGGAGGGATACCCCTTCATGAACTACGAATATCAACACCAACCAGAGTCGACCGAGACTCGACCCGAGCCACAGCCCGACTACGAGCTGGTGGCCAACCGGCTCCAGACTGCGACGTCGCGAGCTGCGGCCCGCCGCATTCGCACCCTCTGGGAGCAACACGGCACGCCCGTGGCCGCCTTCTTCGAGATGGACGGCGTCGACCCCAGCTCCGAGACGCTCGAGCAGGACTTCACGGCGTCCTACGTCACCAGCTACGCCGACCAGGAAGACCTCATCGACGGCGAGATCGCCTCGTGGGGCTGGGTCACCGAGCTTCGCCAAGCCATCCAGAACTACGACCCGGTCCTCCAAGACATCACGGTCTTCGACCGCGACGCCATCGTCAGCTTCCTCTACGGGCACTACCTCATCACCGAGATGGGAGGGGCACTCCATGTCTTCAATCGGGACTACTAACCCCGGCGAGCAGGAGCCGAGTAGCCAGGGCAACCGCGAGATGGGGGTCCGACCGACACGGATTCTGGACTTCGCCGACGACCACATCGCTCGGCTGGCCAGCCAGGCACCAAGCCGACAGGCCGCCAGACGGCTCCGGACGGGGCTACAGGAGTACAGCACCCCGTTTGCCCTGTACCTCGAGCTGGATGATGTCGACCCCTACGCCGACACCCTTCTTGACGATTTCGAGGTGAACTTCCGCGGCTACTACCCATCGCGGCGGGAACTGATGGACGAGACCCTCGAGGTGCTGGGGTTGCGGCAGGAGCTGGATGACTTCTTCGACAGCCATGAGGAGTTCACCGGCCTGCTGACCTTCGACTACCAGACACTCTGGGAACTGCTGCAGGACCGCTTCGAGATGGTCGAGATCGCCGGAGGCCTCTATGTCTTCGAGCGATAGCGAACACCGCGGCCATGACCCCGCCGACCAGACGCCCGAGCAACGCCGGGAGCGATGGGATGCCGAAGCAGAGCGTCGGCACCGCATCCACCACGGCCTCCACGAGTACGGCGAAGAGCAGTTCCTGGCCTTCCTGCAACTGCCGGAGACCAACCCGGACGACCCGGAGCTGCTCGACAAGTTCGCCATGTACTTCGTGGAGAGCTTCAGTGACCCGATACGGGTCGCCCTGCGGTTCGTCGGCTCGACGTTCACCGGCGAGGAGGCCGCACGCTTCATCGTGGGCGTGGACCGCCGACGAGGCACCGTGACGGTCGATGTGACGCGAGCCGTCGAACACATCCGAGACCACTACCGGCTCGTCAGGATGGGCGACCGGACACACGTCTTCGAGCAGCCCGTCGAGGAGCCGAGACAGTGATTCCCGACGACGTGAGCCGGGCGGAAGCAGGCGGCGGCATCGACCCCCGTTACGGCCCGAACTTATCCACAGATATGCCTCTGACCGGCCATTTTCCTGACTCGAAAGGACTGGACTCTTTGCCCGAAAAGAGCGTCAATGGACAAGACGGAATAGGAGAACTCTCACCAATGAACCCAGTCGCACCATCGCCGCAACCACTCGCCCCGTTCGCTGGCTTTGCACAGTCGCTGGCTCCGAAGGTCGCCATCTCCTACATCCGGGTCTCGTCCGAACGGCAGGCCCGTCGAGGCGGTGGCGACGTCGAGGGCTTCTCCATCCCGGCCCAGCGTGAAGCCAACAAGGCGAAGGCTGCCAGCATGGGAGCCATCATCGTCAAGGAGTTCGTCGACGGTGGTGAATCCGGCACGTCGATCCGTCGCCGCAACGACCTCAAGGCGATGCTCGAGTACCTCGACGACCACGAGGTCGACTACGTCATCGTCCATAAGCTCGACCGCCTCGCCCGCAATCGAGATGACGATTCCGACATCACCCGCGTGCTTCGAGGACGAAGCGTGCGTCTGGTGTCCACGACCGAGCCGATTGACGAGACTCCTGCCGGGATGCTGCTCCACGGCATCCTCGCGTCGATGAACGAGTTCTACTCCCGCAACCTCTCCATCGAGGTCCTCAAGGGCATGAACATGAAGGCCCGCCTCGGGGGCACCAACGGCCGGGCTCCGCTCGGCTACCGCAACCTTCAGACCGTCGATGACGAAGGCCGCGAGTTCCGCACCGTCATCCTCGACGAGGAACGGGCTCCGCTCGTCAAGAAGGCATTCGAGCTTTACGGCACCGGGGACTGGACGCTCTCGACCCTCGCCGAACACCTCGGTGACCTCGGCCTGACGACCGTGCCGACCCCTCGGATGCCTTCGGTTCCCGTCTCGGAGACGCACCTGAACAAGGTGCTGAGCAACCCCTACTACACCGGCATCGTCACCTTCCGAGGAGCCCAGTACGAGGGACGTCACGAAGCCCTCATCGACCCGGTTCTCTGGCAAACCGTCCAGGGCATCCTCGCCAGCAAGGTCAACGGCGTTCGCACACGCAAGCACCCGCACTACCTGAAGGCGACCGTGTTCTGCGGCCACTGCGGCGAGCGGATGCGAGTGAACATGTCCAAGGCAAGGTCAGGGCTCCGCTACCCCTACTTCATGTGCGGAGGACGCCACTCGGGTCGAACGAAGTGCAAGTTCCAGGCCACCCTCATCTACGAGGTCGAGCAGAAGATCCCCGACCTCTACAAGGCAATCGAGCTTCGCCCCGAGTTCAGGAACAGCGTCGAGGCCATGATCCGCGAGAGCTTCAAGACCACCCAGGTGGCCGTCGCCCAGGAAAAGAACGCCCTCCAGACCGAACTCAGCAAGCTGGATCGTCAACGCCTCAAGCTCCTCGAAGCCCACTACGCCGGAGCCGTGCCGGTCGACCTCCTGGGCGTCGAGCAGGAACGCATCGCCAAGTCCATGACCAGCATCAAGGCCAAGCTGGAAGCCCTGCAGGGTCACAGCGACATCGTCGAGAAGAACCTCACAGCCGCACTCGACCTGACCGTCGACGTCGCACGGGCCTACGAGGAAGCCCCCGAACACATCAAGAAGATGTTCAACCAGGCATTCTTCGAGCAGATCCGCATCGTCCAGAACGACGACCACGCTGACGGCTTCCGCCTCGTCGGCGACCTGAACGAGCCGTTCGCCACCCTGCTCAGCAGCGACGTCCGAACCGCCGAGGCGGCCTGGACCCTCACCCAGAAAACCAAGAAGCCCGCTGATGCCAGCGGGCTTCTTGATGTTCACTATCGCGGTGTATCTACTCTGGCCAATGGTTTGAGTAAGACACTTTTGGTGGAGCCTAGGAGATTCGAACTCCTGACATCCTGCTTGCAAAGCAGGCGCTCTACCAACTGAGCTAAGGCCCCGGGGCTTGCGTGGGGCTACCAGGACTTGAACCTGGGACCTCTTCATTATCAGTGAAGCGCTCTAACCGCCTGAGCTATAGCCCCGTGTGGTGCCGGCACATCGCACCGTCAACCTCCAAGACTTTACCCGAAGCGACGCGGTTTCCACGAATCCGGATGCACGCTGGCCGGAGTTCGCTTAGCCGATCCTTCATTGCGCGCCGTCATGGCGAGTTGTTGACTGAGCGGCGTGACCGATGCAACGCACGCCCACGAACCGCACGCGACCGGCGTCAGCCAGAAACTGAACTGGCTCCGTGCGGGCGTTCTCGGTGCCAACGACGGCATCGTCTCCGTCGCCTCGCTCGTGGTCGGTGTCGCCGGCGCCACGACGGACACGCCGGCCCTCTTGCTCGCAGGTGTCGCGGGCCTCGTGGGTGGCGCGATCTCGATGGCCCTCGGCGAGTACGTGTCGGTCAGCAGCCAGCGCGACAGCGAGCGAGCGCTCATTGCGAAGGAGCGGCGCGAGCTCGCCGAGATGCCCGAGGAAGAGCTCGAGGAGTTGACCCAGCTCTACCAGGATCGCGGCCTGAGCAGAGACACCGCGGTGCAGGTCGCGAAGGAGCTCACGGCCCACGATGCGCTCGCTGCTCACCTCGAGGTAGAGCTGCACATCGACCAAGACGATCTCGTGAGCCCGTGGCAGGCAGCGTTCTCCTCTGCCGTCGCGTTCACGTTCGGCGCTCTCCTACCCCTGCTGGCGATTCTTCTTCCGCCGCCGGAGTGGCGGGTTCCGGTCACCGTCGTGGCAGTGCTCATTGCGCTGGCCGTCACCGGCTCGATCTCAGCGCGCCTGGGAGGAGCATCGCAGGGACGCGCGGTGCTGCGCCTGGTCATCGGCGGTGCGCTGGCGCTAGCTGCAACCTATGCGATCGGCACACTGCTGGGCACGACCGTCGTCTAGCCCGGCTTTCGCCGGCGACGCCGCGCGCGCGCCGCGTCAGTTCGAGGTGAATCCGACGAGCAAGCCGCCCGTGACCTTCACCGCAAGGTTGTAGATACCGGCAACGACGGCACCCATGACGGTGACGACCACGAGGTTCAGGATCGCGACGATCGCCGAGAACGCCAGCACCTGCGGGAGGGACAGCACTGCCGACAGCGAGAACGTGCCGTCCGTGAAGCTGCCGATGAACTCGTCAGCCTGACCAATCAGGCCCGTCGTCTGCAGGATGAGGAAGATCAGCACGAAGAACACGACGGTTGCGATCGCGATCGCCACCGCAGCCAGGAACGACAGCTTCACGGCCGACCAGAAGTCAAGGTAGACAAGGCGCAGGCGCACCTGCTTGGTCGTGGTCTTGCTGGACTTCTTGGCGAGTTTGTCGGCTACCGTCGTCATGCGTCGGGACTTCCTTCAACGATCTGGGGGGAGGCGGCGTCATCCGACGCATCCGTGGCCGCGGCGACTTCTGCCACAACCCGCTCTCCGTTACGCGCGACCGCGATGATGCGATCCTCGTCATCGGGGCGGGCGAAGACGACACCCATGGTGTCGCGACCCTTGGCGGGGACCTCGGCCACGGCAGAGCGTACCACCTTGCCGCTGGCAAGAACCACCAAGACCTCGTCGTCCTCCGAGACGATCAAACCCCCCGCGAGGACCCCACGATCCTCGGTCAGCTTCGCGACTTTGATGCCGAGGCCGCCGCGGCCCTGCTCACGATACTGGGCGACATCCGTGCGCTTCGCGTAGCCGCCCTCGGTGACGACGAACACGTACCCCTCGTCGCGAACCACGGATGCCGAAAGCAGGCAATCATCTCCACGGAACGACATTCCCTTGACGCCCTCGGTCGCCCGTCCCATGGGGCGAAGCGCAGAATCCGTGGCCGTGAACCGCAGCGACATGCCCTCGCGGCTGATCAACAGGATGTCGTCACCCTCGTCCACGAGCATCGCGGAGGTCAACTCGTCTCCGGCATCCTCACCCTCGCCGGCGCGCAACTTGATGGCGATGACGCCGCCCTGGCGGTTGGTGTCGTATTCGGTCAGGCGCGTCTTCTTCACCAGTCCGCTGCGGGTGGCAAGCACCAGGTAGGGCGCTGCCTGATAGTCACGGATGTCGAGGATCTGGGCGATCTCTTCCTCGGGCTGGAGCGCAAGGAAGTTCGCGACGTGCTGGCCCTTCGCGTCGCGCCCGGCCTCGGGAAGCTCGTACGCCTTCGCGCGGTACACGCGGCCCTTGTTCGTGAAGAACAACAGCCAGTGGTGGGTTGTCGTCACGAAGAAGTGCTCCACGACGTCGTCAGCCCGCAACTGCGCGCCCCTCACACCCTTGCCGCCGCGGTGCTGCGACCGGTAGTTGTCGCTGCGCGTGCGCTTGATGTACCCGGCGCGGGTGACGGTGATGACCATCTCTTCTTCGGGGATGAGGTCTTCGACCGACATATCGCCGTCGTAGCCGGGCATGATCTCGGTGCGTCGGTCGTCGCCGAAACGGTCGACGATCGCGGTGAGTTCCTCACGGATGATGGAACGCTGGCGCATCGGGTCGGCGAGGATCGCCTGGAAGTCCAGGATCTGAGCCTCGAGCTCGGTGGCCTCGTCGATGATCTTCTGTCGTTCCAGCGCTGCGAGCCGACGCAGTTGCATCTGCAGAATCGCGTCGGCTTGCACGTCGTCGATCTCGAGCAGGTCCTTCAGGCCCTCGCGCGCATCATCGACGGTCGCCGAGCGACGGATGAGGGCGATGACCTCGTCGAGCGCGTCGAGCGCCTTGAGGTACCCGCGCAGGATGTGCATCCGCTCTTCGGCCTTGCGGAGGCGGTATCGGGTGCGCCGGACGATGACCTCGACCTGGTGTTCGATCCAGTAGCTGATGAATCCGTCAAGCGGCAGCGTGCGCGGCACGCCGTCGACGATCGCCAGCATGTTCGCGCCGAAGTTTTCCTGCAGCTGCGTGTGCTTGTACAGGTTGTTCAGTACGACCTTCGCGACGGCGTCGCGCTTGAGGACGATGACCAGGCGCTGACCGGTGCGGCCCGATGTCTCGTCACGGATGTCGGCGATACCGGTGATCTTGCCCTCGCGGGCAAGGTCGCCGATCTTCACAGCGACGTTGTCGGGGTTGACCTGGTAGGGCAGTTCGGTGATCACCAAGCACGTGCGGCCCTGGATTTCTTCCACATTGACCACCGCGCGCATCGTGATGGATCCGCGGCCGGTGCGGTAGGCATCCTTGATGCCCTTGGTGCCGAGGATCTGCGCGGCAGTCGGGAAGTCAGGTCCGGGAATGCGCTCCATGAGCGCTTCCAGGAGTTCCTCACGGGTGGCCTCTGGGTGTTCGAGTGCCCAGAGGGCGCCCGCGGAGACCTCGCGGAGGTTGTGCGGCGGGATGTTCGTTGCCATGCCGACCGCGATACCCACGGAACCGTTGACCAACAGGTTCGGGAAGCGGGCAGGCAGAACGATCGGTTCCTGCGTCTGTCCGTCGTAGTTGGGCTGGAAGTCGACGGTCTCTTCTTCGATGTCCCTGACCATCTCCAGCGCGAGGGGCGCCATCTTGGTCTCGGTGTATCGCGGTGCAGCAGCGCCCTGGTTTCCCGGGGTCCCGAAGTTCCCCTGGCCGAGAGCAAGCGGGTAACGCAGCGCCCACGGCTGCACCAGCCGGACGAGGGTGTCGTAGATCGCCGAGTCACCGTGCGGGTGGTACTGACCCATGACCTCACCGACGACGCGCGAGCACTTCGAGAAGGACTTGTCGGGGCGGTACCCACCGTCGTACATGCCGTAGATCACGCGGCGGTGCACGGGCTTCAGGCCATCGCGCACGTCGGGAAGGGCGCGACCGACGATGACGCTCATCGCGTAGTCGAGGTAGGACCGCTGCATCTCCAGCTGCAGGTCGACCTGGTCGATTCGACCGTGGTTGTGCTCCGGCTCGGGACGTTGTTCGTCTGCCATGTCTGTCTCTACTTCGTCGTTTCGATGTGCTCGCGTACTCAGATGTCCAGGAAGCGGACGTCTTTCGCGTTGCGCTGAATGAACCCGCGGCGCGACTCCACGTCCTCGCCCATGAGAATCGAGAAGATCTCATCGGCGGCCGCAGCGTCATCGATCGTGACCTGCCGGAGCGTTCGGGTCTCGGGATCCATCGTGGTCTCCCACAGTTCCTCGGCGTTCATCTCACCGAGGCCCTTGTAGCGCTGGATCGCGTTGTCCTTCGGGATGCGTTTGCCCGCCGCGGCTCCCTCGGTCAGAAGCGCGTCACGCTCGCGGTCCGAGTACACGTACTCGTGGGGAGAGTTGGTCCACTTGATCCGGTACAGCGGGGGCTGCGCGAGGTAGACGTAGCCAGCTTCGATGAGACCTCGCATGTAGCGGAACAGCAGGGTCAGCAGCAGCGTCGTGATGTGCTGGCCGTCGACGTCGGCATCCGTCATCAGCACGATCTTGTGGTACCGAGCCTTCGCAATGTCGAAGTCCTCACCGATGCCCGTCCCGAAGGCCGAGATCATCGCCTGGACTTCCTTGTTACCCAGGGCTCGGTCAAGACGCGCGCGTTCGACGTTCAGGATCTTTCCGCGAAGGGCGAGGATCGCCTGCGTGTGTGGATCGCGACCACCGACAGCCGAACCACCGGCCGAGTCCCCCTCCACGAGGAAGATCTCGCTGATCGACGGATCCTTCGAGACGCAGTCCTTGAGCTTGTCGGGCATCGCCGCCGACTCGAAGACGCTCTTGCGGCGGGCGGTCTCCCGAGCCTTACGCGCTGCAAGTCGTGCGGTCGCAGCATCGATGGCTTTGCGGATGACGTTCTTGGCCTGCGCGGGATTGCGATCGAGCCAATCCGTCAACTGGTCGCCGACCACCTTCTGCACGAAAGCCTTTGCCTCGGTGTTTCCGAGCTTCGTCTTGGTCTGGCCCTCGAACTGCGGCTCAGAAAGCTTCACCGAGATGACGGCGGTGAGTCCTTCGCGGATGTCTTCACCCGTGAGGTTGTCGTCTTTCTCCTTGAGCATGCCCTGGGCACGGGCATACCTGTTCACCAGGGTCGTCAACGCCGCGCGGAATCCCTCTTCATGAGTTCCGCCCTCATGGGTGTTGATCGTGTTCGCGAAGGTGAACACATTCTCGGTGTAGCTCGTGGTCCACTGCATCGCCAGCTCGAGCGAAATGTGGCGCTCGGTGTCTTCGGACTCGACCTCGATGATCTCGTCATTGACGACCTCGGTCTTGCGCACCTTGTTGAGGTACTCGACATAGTCGACGAGCCCGCGCTCGTAAAGGAAGTCGTCGTGGGGCTGGGTAGCAGCCGTGCCGCTGGACTGGTCGTCGACGACGTAGGCGGACTCAGGACGCTCGTCTCGAAGCGTGATGCGCAGCCCCTTGTTGAGAAACGCCATCTGCTGGAAACGGGTGCGCAGGGTGTCGTAGTCGAAGTGGACGGTGTCGAAGATCCCGGCATCCGGCCAGAACGTGATGGTCGTTCCGGTCTCGTCGCTCGGCTCACCCTTCTCGAGCGGCGCGAGCGGAGTTCCACCGTCACGGAACGACTGACGCCAGACGAATCCCTGGCGCTTGACCTCGACCTCGAGGCGGGTCGAGAGGGCGTTGACGACAGAGGAGCCGACCCCGTGCAGACCACCGGAGACCGCGTATCCGCCGCCGCCGAACTTTCCGCCGGCGTGGAGTACCGTCAGCACGACCTCGACGGTGGACTTTCCCTCGGTGCGGTGCATGTCGACGGGGATTCCGCGGCCGTTGTCGACAACGCGCACGGCACCGTCTTCGAGGATCGTGACCGTGATCGTGTCGCAGTAGCCGGCGAGGGCTTCGTCGACCGAGTTGTCGACGATCTCGTACACGAGATGGTGAAGGCCGCGCTCACCGGTCGAACCGATGTACATGCCGGGCCGCTTGCGCACCGCCTCCAGTCCCTCGAGGACCTGGATCGCGTCAGCTCCATACTCGTTCTGGACCTTGCCGGCGTTTGCGAGCTGCGGATCTTCGGGAACGCTTTCCGGGACTTCTGAGGGCATGGTGAGAGGCGCTCCACATCGACGATAGGACTGTCGGTCAGTCTATCAAGTCCAGGCTCCGTTTGAGCGCTCTACGGGCCTGTGGCGCGATGAAAATCGTCGCGACGTCCCGGGAGGTGGTTCAGCCGTAGGTATCGCGTGGACCGCGGCCTGGAACGGCTCTCGGCCCCCATTTCCAGGAGGGGACGTCCGGCCCGATGAAGCGGACGCTCTCGACCCCAGCATCCGGGAAGCGACGAATGATCTCGGTGAGGATCTGTGAGCGCATGTTCTGCAGCTGCCGGGCCCACGCTGTCGAATCGGCCTGGACGGTGAGGATGCCGTCGACAAAGCCGACCGGACGGGTGTGGCGCGCTGTTTCGGCCCCCGCTACCTCGTTCCAGGTGAGAACCACATCCTCCCGAGCAAGCTGTGCGTCCCACCCGGCTTCCCGGGTGAGAGCGGTGAGAACATCGCCGACACCCTTCGGATCCCGGCCCGGAGTGAACGGCTCGTTCTCGTCATCCGTTCGACGCCGGCGTCGCCGCGCGACGCGGGCAGTGGGGGCGAGCCCTCGCAGGCGCAGGTACGTGGCGACGGTTTCGGGTATCGAGGATGACTGCTGCGCATCCATGCTCACGACGCACCTCCCTCAACCGGACCGTCTGCCCCGGTGCCGGGTGAGGTTCCGGAACCACTCAAGGTGCCCGCCTCGACACGGACAGTGCCGACGCGAAGCTCAGCAGGAACATCCTGCTCAACCGCGGCAGTCACGATGACTTGTTCGAACTGGCCCACGATGTCGGCGAGGCGCACCCGACGACCCGCGTCGAGTTCGGCGAAGACATCATCGAGGATGACGATCGGGTCACCGAGCTGCGACTCAGCTCGGAGCAGGTGAGCCGACGCAATGCGCAGGGCGAGGGCCAGCGACCACGATTCGCCGTGCGAGGCGTAGCCGCGTGCGGGCAGACCTCGAAGAGAAAGCAACAGATCGTCCCGGTGCGGACCCACAAGGTTGACCCCGCGCTCCAGCTCCGACGCGCGCTTCTCGCGCAGTGCGGCGCGGAATCTCTCGAACAGGTCACCGGTTTCGGTGACACGAGCCGGTCCCTCATCGTCATCGGGATCGGCACCATCCACAGACAGCACCCACCGCGCGTCCGGCGTGTGATCCGCGCCGGCTATCGATGCGTAGGCATCAGCGATGGGTCCCGCGAGGTCCCGCACGAGCGCCTCGCGCGCGCGCATGATCTCGACCCCGAGAGCGACGAGTTTGTCATCCCACACATCCAGGGTCGGCAAGGCCTCAGCGTCTAGGCGCCGGGCCCGTGCCGATTTCAGTAGCGCACCCCGTTGCTTGAGAACGCGATCGTAGTCGGCGAGCGTCGCCGACAGTCGCGGGTATCTCTGCACGAGAAGCTGGTCAGCGAATCGGCGCCGCGCGCCCGGATCACCGCGAACGATCTGCAGGTCCTCCGGCGCGAACAACACGACATGTGCGTAGCGACCAAGTTCGCCGGTGCGGATGCCGGTTCCATTCACCTGCGCACGGTTCGATCCCTGCCGATTGATCTGCACATCGACGTTCAACCGACGTTCACCGTGGGCAAGGGTTGCCCGAACGATCGCGAACTCCGAACCATCGCGCACCAGCGGAGCATCCGATGACACCCTGTGGGAGCCGGCGGTCGCGAGGTACGCGACAGCTTCCGCAAGGTTCGTCTTGCCCTGACCATTGCTTCCGACCAGCACCGTCGGTCCGGTGGAGAGCTCGAGCTCGGCGCGAGCGTAGTTGCGGAAGTCGGTGAGACTCAGCCGCTCGACGATCATCGGTACAGGCTATCCGCCACGAGGGACGCGCAACCCGCGTCGGGGATCAGCGCAGCAGCAGGTTGGGCTGCAGCAGGTACTTGAAGGAGTCCTCGCCCGAGCGGTCGACCGAGGTCTGCGCGGTGATGAGTACCGGACTGAGCTTGTTGGCGTTGTCGCTGGAGGTGAAGGTCACCCGTGCGAACTCGCTGCGAACCGCACCGAGCGCCTCGAGCAGGTACTGGGGGTTGAGGCCCAGCGTGACATCGTCACCGCTCAGCGTCGCATCGACAGACTCGGTAGCCCGCGCCTGTTCCGTGCCGGCGGCATCCATTGACACGCCCTCTGCAGTGAACGTGAACCGCAGCGGTGCCGACCGGTCCAGGACTAGCGATACCCGCCGGACCGCTTCGGCGAACTCCGAGGTGCTCACGACGGCGTGATGTTCGGTCTGCTCCGGGAAGAGCCTGCGCACCGGCGGAAAGTTGCCCTTGATCAGCAGCGACGTGACGGTCTTGTTGCCCGCGGTGAACGCGATGATCTCGCGGTCGCCACTGCCGGAAAATGCGATGGAGATCTGCCCCGAGTGTGCGAACGTCTTGCCGACCTCGGTGAGAGTGCGCGCGGGAACGAGTGCCGTCGCGCCCTCTTCGGATGCTCCTCCAGCGGGATCCCACGGGATCTCGCGCAGCGCGACACGATAACGGTCGGTGGCAACGAGGCTCAGGCGGGTCCCCGAAACTTCGAGCTGAACGCCGGTGAGCACCGGAGTGACATCGTCGCGAGAAGCGGCAAACGCGACCTGCGCGATCGCGGTGGCGAAATCCTCGGCCGGGACGAGTCCCGATTCGCCGGTGACCTCGGGGATTGCGGGGTACTCGGCAACCGGCATGGATGCCAGGGTGAAGGTCGCCGACCCACAGGTGAGCAGGATGCCGCCGTCATCGTCGACGCGCACAGTGACCGGGGCGTTGGGCAACCGGTTCGCGATCTCGGACAGCAGTCGTCCGTGGACGAGGATCGTGCCCGGGTCATCGACAGTCGCCTCGATGAGGGTTCGCGCCGACGCCTCGTAGTCGAAGGCCGAGAGCGAGAGGCCGTCTGCGCTGGCCTCGATCAGGATGCCCGCAAGGATCGGCTGCGGGTTGCGTTGTGGCAGGAGCTTGACGACGAACGACACAGCCTCGCTGAACACATCGCGGTTGACTTCGAACCTCACGTGCGCTCCCTCGATCCGGTTGGGCTCTCCCATGCTAGTGCCCACATGTCTTGTGACCTCAAGAGATCCGCTGGGCTCACGCTGACCCCCGAGCCGCACTTAAGGTCATCGAACCGGATTCATTTCAAGAAGTTCTTTGTCATGGTGTTAACGCCTGTGGAAACTGGGGATGAATCTCCCGATCCCTTGTGCCGAGCCGAAACCACATTCGTGTCATTTGTGGAGGGGCTGCGGATGAGTTGCGTGAAGCGGTGTGCTGGAGCTCACCGCTGACGCCCGTGTTCCACAACCGAGGGTCGTTTCACTCACAGCTGAGAGCGCTGCTTCCACACTTATCCACAAGTTATCCACACTGTGGGGAACGCGTATTTTTGTGCCCGCGATAGCGCTGTGTCAAGTGAGAATCCATGAGGCTCCTATGAGCCCCAGATTGCGCGTGTGAGAAGACGCCTCAGCGTCCGTTTCGACCGAGCTGAGCGGTGATCTCGGAGACCTGGTTGTAGATCGAGCGCCGCTCCTTCATGAGGTCGCTGATCTTCTTGTACGCGTACATGACCGTCGTGTGGTCGCGGTTTCCGAAGAGTTGACCGATCTTGGGGAGCGAAAGACTCGTGCGTTCGCGGCACAGATACATGGCGATCTGTCGAGCGGTGGCGACTGCCTGCGAGCGGCTCGATCCGTACAGGTCATCGACCGAGAGCTTGAAGTAGGTGGCGGTGGCCGCGATGATGTCGGTCGGCGAGACGACGTTGGCGTCATCTTGATCGATGATGTCGCGCAGCACGGTTTGGGCAAGCGAAATATCCAGGCTCGAGCGATTCAAGCTGGCAAAGGCCGACACCCGGATGAGCGCGCCCTCGAGTTCACGGATGTTCGACGAGACCGCGGTGGCGATGTACTCGAGCACGTCGTCGGGAATGTGGAGCCGCTCGCTCTGCGCCTTCTTGCGCAGGATCGCGATGCGGGTTTCGAGGTCTGGTGCTTGAACGTCTGTGATGAGCCCCCACTCGAACCGGCTCCGTATCCGATCTTCGAATCCGGTCAGGTGCTTGGGTGGCACGTCGCTGGTGATCACCACTTGCTTGTCGTGATCGTGGAGCTGATTGAAGGTGTGGAAGAAGGCTTCCTGGGTCTCTGCGCGGCCCTGCAGGAACTGGATGTCATCGATGAGCAGGATGTCGACATCCCGGTACCGAGCCTGGAAGGCGGCGCCGCGGTTGTTGGCGATCGAGTTGATGAAGTCGTTCGTGAACTCTTCGCTCGAGACGTACCGAACTTTGATGCCGGCATAGAGGCTGATCGCGTAGTCGCCGATTGCGTGCAGGAGGTGGGTCTTGCCGAGGCCTGAGTCGCCATAGATGAACAGCGGGTTGTACGCCTTCGCGGGAGCTTCCGCGACGGCGACTGCCGCTGCGTGAGCGAACCGGTTGGACTGCCCGATGACGAAGTTGTCGAAGGTGTACTTCGGGTTCAAGCGCGTGTCGGTGCGTGAGGAGGTACTCGTCGATTCGACGGGCTCCTCGGCAGCGCGGTGCACGGATGCCGAGGGCGGTGCCGCCAACGGCATGACCGCCGTCAGGTGAGACTCGGCAAGGTCCGGATTTACGACGACACGGAAGGCCGACACGCTCTCGCCACTGCCATCTTCGGCGTGTGCGAGCGCCTCGAGGATCGGCGCGCGCATCCTCTTGTTGATCTGCGCGGCGGTCAGTTCGTTCGGAACATCCAGGTAGAGGGTGCCCCCCATGACGCCCTGAGCTACCGCGAGATTGAGGAACCCCTCCAGCTGCGGGGTGATCCGATCGTCTCCACGCATGATCTCTAGCGCGGCGGTCCAGACCGGAACATCCGGAATCTCCTGGGTCGACATGGCCCCCCTCAGGCTTCAGCGGCATCGGTGCGGCGAGCCCGTCCCCGGCTGTGGATAACTTTCGGAGCAACGGTAGTCAGCGGCATCCGTCAGCGCAAAATCAACTGTAGACGCCATGCGCGTGTCGTCTCCAGATGGTGGATGACGCTGGGGATAATGTCCCTTCGCCTCCACTCGGTTTGAGTTCGAGCGCTGCGCGACGTACCCTTAGTCGGTTGACTTGTGCCCTCGCGGCAGTCCCCGATTCATCGTCCCGGTGTGAGCATCCCGGCGACACCTCATCCGGAAGTGATCTCATGAGCAAGCGTACGTTCCAGCCCAACAACCGCCGCCGCGCCAAGAAGCACGGCTTCCGCGCCCGCATGCGCACCCGCGCCGGCCGTGCCATCCTCTCGGCTCGCCGCGCCAAGGGTCGCAGCGAACTTTCGGCCTGACCTCACAGTGCTTGCGCGCGCCCACCGGATCACCCGGGGCGCGGACTATCGTTCCGTCGTCCGCCGGGGTCGCAGGTGTGTGGGCGCGCATCTCATGAGCTACACGGCGGTTTCGGTGGATGCCACTCCGTCGCGGTTCGGGTTCATCGTCAGTAAGCAGGTGGGTTCTGCTGTCACCCGCAATACGGTGCGCCGCCGGCTGAAGGCGATCAGCGCGGGTCTCGTGGACGAGATTCGCCCCGGCTCGCAGGTCGTCATCCGTGCCTTGCCCGCCGCAGCCGACGCACCGTACGAGGTCCTCGCGGGCGAGGTCAGGCGTTGCCTCACGGGAGAGCACCGATGAGTGAGTTGCCCTCGTACGCGCTCGGCCATGCTCACCTCGACGCTGTCGACGCGGCGCGTGCGCTCCCGCTTGTTCCTCGTAACGCTGTGCTCGCGGTGCTCCACGGGTATCGCGCGACGATCTCCCACCTTTACGGCGACGTGTGCCGGTACTATCCCTCGTGCTCGGCCTATGCCGTGGGTGCAGTACAACAGCACGGCGCTCTCAAAGGATCGGCGCTTGCTGCGGCACGGCTGAGCCGATGCCACCCGTGGGCCGAGGGTGGCGTCGATGACGTTCCGCCCCACGAGCACTTCCGATTCGATCTCACCCGGCACGGGTTCGTCGTGCCACGCAGAAAGGACTGATCCTTGCTGGATCTCCTCGCCAGTGCGACACCCTCCCCGTCCCCCACCGCGGCGGCTGGAGGCGGCTTCGACCTGTTCGCGATCATTCTGTGGCCGCTGAAGTGGGTCGTCGAACTCATCCTCGTCGCGTGGCATTGGCTCTTCACCGCGATCGGACTGCCACCGGCCGACGGCATCACCTGGGTACTCGCGATCGTCGGACTCGTCGTGGTCGTGCGCGCCGCGCTCATCCCGCTGTTCGTCAAGCAGATCAAGTCGCAGCGCAAGATGATGGAGATCGCTCCGGAGCTGCGGAAGATCCAGGACAAATACCGCGGCAAGAAGGACCAGCTCTCGCGAGAGGCCATGAGTCGCGAGACGATGGCGCTCTACAAGAAGCACGGGACGAGCCCCGTCTCCGGTTGCCTTCCACTGCTGGTGCAGATGCCGGTCTTCTTCTCGCTGTATTCGGTGCTGAGCAGCGTGAAGGTCAACGCGGAGCTGGGTCTCGGTGGCGTCGGAGCCCTCAGCCCCGAACTTACGAAGCAGTTCTATGACGCTTCCCTCTTCGGCGTCGCATCGCTCCACGAGACCCTCATCGATGCCTGGAACACGGGTAACACCCCGGCGGTCATGATCCTCGTGGTGCTCGTGGTTCTGATGATCGCGTCGCAGTTCTTCACCCAGCTGCAGATCATTTCGAAGAACCTCTCCCCCGAGGCAAAGACCGGCCAGGCCTACCAGATGCAGCGCATCATGCTGTGGGTACTTCCGTTCGCGTTCGTCTTCTCGGGCGTCTTCTTCCCGCTGGGTGTCGTTCTGTACTGGTTCACGAGCAACATCTGGACGATGGTTCAGCAGTTCATCGTCATCCGCGAGATGCCGACCCCCGGCTCTGAGGCGGCGAAGCAGCGCGAGGAGCGACTGGCCCGCAAGGGGAAGGCCATCGACTCCAGCGGCAAGGTCGTTCCGATGGACAAGTACCTGGCCGAACAGCAGCGACTGCTGGAAGAGGCCGAGAAGGCTAAGGCTCAAGCTCCGAAGCGTGAGCAGCCGATGAGCAAGCAGCGCGCGAAGAAGCAGGGCCAGCGGCCGACGGGTGGGACCAGTTCCCGGCCGCAGAACCAGCGTCCCCCAGGCAGTGCGGCGGAGGGCTCATCACCCACCCCGGAACCGAACAACTAGGAATATGAGGGTGGAGATGACAACGACCCCCGACACCGCTTCGTCTCGCGCGGAGGCGACCATCGAGGAGCTGGAGCAGGAAGGCGACGTCGCCGCTGATTTCCTAGAAGGCCTTCTCGATATCGCGGATATCGACGGCGACCTCGCATTGGACGTCCGCAACGGTCGTGCCTACGTGTCGATCGAACGGGACGGTGGAGAAGGAGCCGCGGGCCTCGGCGCTCTCTCCGACCCGATGACCGTGCAGGCGCTGCAGGAACTCACCCGCATCGCGGTCCAGAATCAGACGGGCCGTTTCTCCCGCTTGATCCTGGACATCGGTGGGTCGCGCGACACCCGGCAGCGAGAGCTCGACACTCTCGTCGATCGCGCCGTAGCTCGGTTGGACGAAGGAGCATCGCAGGCCTCACTCCCGCCGATGTCCAGCTACGAGCGCAAGCTCATCCACGACCTCGTTGCTGAGCGTGGCCTGGTTTCGGAGTCGTACGGCGAGGGCGCCGATCGGCACACCGTCATCCGTCGCGCGTAAGTGCATGTTTCACGTGAAACATCGATGAGCACTCTTGAGGCAGAGCCTCTGGCAGCCGCGGGTCTCTTCGGCGATCGCATCGGTCTCGCCCGTCTATTCACCGCAGCGCTGGCCGATCAGGGCGAGACCCGTGGGCTCATTGGACCCCTCGAGCTGCCGCGGCTGTGGACGCGACACATCCTGAACAGTGCGATCGCTGCCCCGCTGTTCCAGGGGCACGTCGCCGACATCGGTTCGGGCGCAGGACTTCCCGGGATCGTGCTGGCGATCGCGAGGCCTGATGTCAGGTGGACACTCGTGGAACCGATGGAGCGGCGTGTTGCCTGGTTGACGGAGCAGGCTCATGCGCTGGGGCTCGACAACGTCGCGGTCGTTCGAGCACGCGCCGAAGAGTGGGCTCCCGCGGAGCCCGTGGACGTCGTTACGGCGCGTGCTGTGAGCGCGCTTCGCACACTGATCCCGATGACAGCTCCACTCGTGCGTCCTGGGGGCAAGCTCATCCTGTTCAAAGGACGTGGCGCCGAGGCGGAGATTGACGCCGCGCAAAAGCAGATCCGCCGATTCGGGCTTACCGACGTCGGGGTGCTGACCCTTGGTGAAGGCGTTCTCGATGAGACGACTCGCGTCGTGCACGCCACGGTGGGTGACTGAGTGTGCGAAGCAATGACGACTGTGAAGCGGATGTTTCACGTGAAACGGTGAGCCGCCACGACCGACCCGGGGTCGATTCGGTACCCGCACATAGAGTAGAGAAGCCCTTGACCCGATCGGAGCGTTTCACGTGAAACACGACGAGGATCCCGCGACGGACTCGTTCTACGACACCCCCTTGGCGCGCGAACTCGCAGACCTCACGGCACGCCGCCGAGCCCTTGACGCTATCCCGCTGGAGTACTCGGGTCGGCGACGGATCTTCACGGTGTCGAATCAGAAGGGTGGGGTCGGCAAGACCACGTCGACCGTCAACCTCGCAGCTGCATTCGCGCACATGGGTGCCACGGTGCTGGTCGTCGACCTCGACCCGCAGGGCAACGCGTCCACTGCGCTCAGCATCCCGCACAATGCGGAGACACCGAGCGTCTACGACGTTCTCGTCGAGGAGCGACCACTGTCAGAGGTCGTCCAGCAGAGCCCTGAGTCCCCCAGGCTCTTCTGTGCTCCGAGCACGATTCACCTCGCGGGAGCTGAGATCGAACTCGTTTCTCTCGTGGCTCGCGAGCGGCGGTTGCGGACAGCACTGGAGAAGTATCTGTCCACGACGGGCGCGGACATCGACATCGTGCTGATCGACTGCCCACCCTCCCTCGGCCTGCTCACCATCAACGCGTTCACCGCCGCCGACGAGGTCCTCATTCCTATCCAGTGCGAGTACTACGCGCTCGAGGGGCTCAGCCAGCTGATGGGAACGGTATCCATGATCCAGAAGCACCTGAACCCCACGCTGGAGCTCTCGACGATTCTCCTCACGATGTACGACGGCCGCACCCGTCTCTCGCAGCAGGTGGCTGATGAGGTTCGTGCGCACTTCGCTGATCAGGTGCTCACCACGGTCATCCCGAGGTCGGTTCGCATCTCCGAGGCGCCGAGCTTCGGGCAGACTGTGATCGCCTACGATGGGCAGTCCGTCGGAGCGGTGGCGTATCGCGAGGCTGCCGTGGAAATCGTCCGGCGTGATCAGCACCCGGATGTCGCGACCGCGGAAGCCGCTGGGATATCTCCGCACGATCGTGGCACTGAAGAGAGGGACGCGTGATGGCCAAGAGAACAGGGCTTGGGCGGGGAATCGGCGCACTCATTCCCACCACCGATCAGGGCGAGAGCCGCCCCGTCGACGTGTTCTTCCCCGAGGCGGCGCCCGCCGAGGATCTCGTCACGGTGCCGGGAGCGCGGCTGATCCACGTCGATCCGAACACGATCGTGCCGAATCCTCGGCAGCCTCGCACCAACTTCGACCCGGACGAGCTCGCGGAACTCGTCCACAGCGTGCGCGAGTTCGGGGTGCTCCAGCCCGTCGTGGTCCGCGATCGTGGCGATGGCACCTATGAGCTCATCATGGGCGAGCGCCGCACCCGGGCCTCTCGGGAAGCGGGTCTCGACTCGATCCCGGCAATCGTCCGCGATACGGCAGACGAGAACTTGCTGCGAGACGCTCTGCTCGAGAACCTGCACCGCTCGCAGCTCAATCCGCTCGAAGAGGCGTCGGCGTACCAGCAGCTGCTCGAGGACTTCGGCATCACGCAGGAGGAGCTTGCGGGCCGCATCGGGCGGTCTAGGCCCCAGATCAGCAACACGATCCGCCTGCTGAAGCTGCCGATCCCGGTGCAGCAGCGAGTCGCAGCTGGGGTCATCAGCGCCGGCCACGCCCGCGCGATTCTGTCGGTTGAGGGCGAAGCGGCCATGGCTCGGCTCGCCGACAAGATCGTGAACGAGGACCTTTCCGTGCGTGAGGCGGAAGCTGCAGCAAAGGGTGCAGCATCCGCCGGGCGCAAGCCGGCCAAGCCGCAGGCTGGTAGCCGTCGCGGTCACCTCGACGAGCTCGCCGAGCGGCTCGGTGATCGCCTAGACACTCGCGTGAAGATCACCCTCGCTGCCAAAAAAGGGCAGATCAGCATTGATTTCGCTAGCATTCAGGATCTCAATCGCATTCTCGCGGAGCTCGGTGTCGACGGCTTCGGGTCCTGATCATCCACAGCTGGGCAACCCGGGCTCACGGCGACGTACGCTGGAGTCATGACGCGCGAGAATTCGGCCCCGACTCGTCGGGCGAGTCTTGAGCTGTTGCGCGCCGAAGCGGCCGATGAACTGTCGGTTCTGGTCGAGGAAAGGCTGCGAGCGGGCGAGGATCCGTGGGAGTTCATGGAGGATCTCCCCACGGTGGATGAGCTCGTCGTGTTGATGCTTCGCGCCGAGAACATCCTCACGACCGGGTTGCCCTCCACCGGCATCCGGCATTACCGCGTGCTCCGGCAGATAGCGCTCGACTATCCGCCACTCACCCGAGCTGTGTGGCGGCTCCTCGGCTCCTCGCGCCACCGCACCTGGGACGCGCTGCTCCCCGACGTCCCCTGACTCGTACGTGTCAGCTGTCGCGCTGAGCGCAGAAAGACGGATGCCGCAGTTCCGAGGAACCGCGGCATCCGTGTGGTGGCGAAGATCAGCCGATGAAATCGGCCAGATCCTGCTCGAGGGCGTACTTCGGCTTGGCGCCGATGATGGTCGTCTTGACCTCGCCGCCCTGGAAAACCTTCATCGCCGGGATCGAGGTGATCTGATACTTCATCGCGAGATCGGGGTTCTCGTCGACGTTGAGCTTGAGAATGGTGATCTTGTCGGGGTGCTCGGCCTGGATCTCATCCAGCACCGGGGCGACCATGCGACACGGGCCGCACCACGCCGCCCAGAAGTCGACAAGAACGGGGCCATCGGCCTGCAGGACATCCTGGTCCCACGTCGCCGAGGTGGTTGCAGCGGCAGTCATGTGTTCTCCTTCGTCAAATCTCTCGGTTGTGAAAACGCGTCAGTGGGCTCGATTGTTCCTGGGCATACCCCGGCGCTCAGGCCAGAGCCTCGCTGGGGACGTCGACAGGCTCGTCAGGCAGCGGGTCGGTGGCGTCCTCGAGCAGGGCGGCGAGGTAGTGCTCAACGTCCAGGGCAGCAACCGCGCCCGATCCGGCGGCGGTGACTGCCTGCCGGTAGGTCGGGTCGATCACGTCACCGGCGGCGAAGACGCCGGGAAGTGACGTGCGCGAGGAGCGGCCTTCGAGCTGGATCGTGCCATCCTCGGTGAGGTCGAGCACGCCATGCACGAGGTGCGTGCGCGGGTCGTGGCCGATCGCGACGAAGATCCCGTCGAGCGCGAGCTCGGAGGTCTCGCCGGTGGTGGTGTCGCGCAGCGTCGCACCCGTCACCTGGTCGCCACCACTGATGTCGATGATCTCGCTGTTCAGGATGAACTCGATCTTCTCGTTCGCGAACGCGCGATCCTGCATGATCTTCGATGCGCGCAGCTCATCGCGGCGGTGAATGATGTACACCTTTGAGGCGAATTTGGTGAGGAACGTCGCCTCCTCCATGGCGGAGTCGCCACCGCCGACCACCGCGATCACGCGCTCGCGGAAGAAGAACCCGTCGCAGGTCGCGCAGTACGAGACTCCGCGGCCCGAGAAGGTCTTCTCACCCTCGATGCCGAGCTTGCGAGGCGCGGAGCCTGTTGCGAAGATCACGGCGTGAGCTTCGTGCACCGCTCCCGACCCGAGGGTCACGGACTTGACCGGGCCGTCGAGTGACGCGGAAACGACGTCGTCGTAGACGATCTCAGAACCGAATTTTTCTGCCTGGACCTGCATTTTTGCCATGAGGTCTGGACCCATGATGCCTTCGGGGAAGCCGGGGAAGTTCTCGACCTCGGTGGTGTTCATGAGTTCACCGCCGGCTTCGACCGAGCTTGCGATGACGAGCGGCTGGTGCCCACCACGGGCCGCATAGATTGCTGCGGTGTATCCGGCAGGGCCGGACCCGATGATGATGACGTTGCGCATGAGCGACCCTTCGTTGCGGTTCCGGATGCTTCAACACATGCTATCCGCGCGGCATTCCCCGGGTCCGGTGGCCTGGAGTGTCGTTCACCGTTCGGAGGAGAGACGTTCACCGTCGAGAGATGATCCGCCGGATGGTCTGCCATGCCGCGGTGAGCTCGGGAACGCGCAGCAAAGCGAGGATGCCGATATAGACCGCCAGGGCGACGACGCCGATCAGAGCCGAGCCGAGTGCGCCGGTGAACTGATTCTGGAGCATCCAGCTGGTTTCAGCGCCGGACAGAAGGTACACACCCCAGCCGACCAGTCCGGCTGGCACGGCAGCCGCGGCAAAGAGCGCAAGGGACGGCATCCATCGTCTGATTCCGATGCGGGAGAGGCGGCGACGGAGGAACCAGGTGGCCAGGGCCAGCTGGACGCACACCGCGAGAGACTGACCGAGCGCGATCCCGGCGGTGACGAACGCTGTCGGCAGGTTCAGTGCGAGCACCGCCGTGATGATGACGATGCTCGCCTGCACGAGGGTGAAGAAGAACGGGGTTCGGGTGTCGTTGTAGGCGTAGAAGACGCGCCCGATGATGAACAGCACGGTCTGGGGGATGAGCCCGACGAGGAAAGCGAGCAGCACCCACGACGCATCCACTGCGTAGTCCGCTGTGGTGGTGAAGATTCGGGAGGCCGGTACTGCGGCGGCGGCGAGGACCGCGGTGGAGATCACCATGAACAGGCCGAGAAGACGGATGCTGCGCGCGATGTCGGCGCGGACCTCTTCGTCTCGGCCGGCGGCTGCGTGCTCGCTCAGCTGCGTGAAGTAGGGGGTACCGATCGACAGGACGAACACCGAGAAGGGCAGCATGTACAGCAGCCACGCGTTGGCGGCGACGGTGGCGGCCGGAGCGTCACCCGACACGACCGACATGATCTGGCTCTGCACGATCCCCGCGACCTGACCGACCACGACCATGAGGAAGGTCCAGCCTGCGAGGCGTCCGATGTTGCGAAGGCCCACGCCTCGCCACGCGAAGTCGGGGCGCAGGTGCAATCCGGCCCGCACCCAAAAGACCATGAGCACGGCCGCCTGCACGACGATGCCGAGGGTGGCGGTGCCTGCGAGCAGCGCGATCATCGTCGGTGTCCAGTCGGCGACCTCCGTGACCGGGCCTCCGAAGATCACGATGAAGACACCGAAGCCCGCGATCGAGATGACATTGTTGGCGATCGGCGCCCACGTGAACGGGCCGTAGACGCGCCGGGCATTGAGAATCTCGCCGAGGAGGGCGTAGAGCCCGTAGAACAGCAGCTGCGGGATGCACCAGTAGGCGAACGCGGTAGCGAGAGCCAACTGGTCGGGCGTGAACTGTGACGCGTACAGCTGCACGAGCAGGGGAGCTGCGATCGTGCCGATGGCAGTGGTCGCAACGAGCGCGACGGTGCCGAGAGTGAACAGCTTCGAGATGAACGCGCGACCGCCGTCGGCATGCGCGGCGGCCTGCACGATCTGTGGCACGACGACCGCTGTCAGCAGGCCCGTCGAGATGATCGCGTAGAGGTTGTTGGGCAGCTGGTTCGCGATTGTGAAGGCGTCGGCTGCGCGGCTGCCCACGGAGCCGACGGCTGCGACCAACACGACCGAGCGAAGAAACCCGGTGAGCCGCGACACGAGCGTACCGGCGGCGATGAGGGTGCTCGCACGCCCAATGGAACTCACGACTGCTCCTCCGCTGCGGTGCTGTCGGCATCCGTCGCAGCCTGAGCATCGTCTGTTTCGGGGCCCTCTGCTTCAGGGCGGCGACGGATGCGACGGACCGTTCGGACCGCGCCGATAGCGAGGAACGCAGCCGCTAGAACCGACAGGATGACCAGACCGATCGTCTCCCAGTCGGCGCGCACGTTGACTTCCAGTGACTGGTCGTCGCCGATCCGCACGCCCGTCGGGCTTGTCAGCGACAGATCCACTTCGACGGTTCCGCTGCCAACCCGCGCCTTCACCGGCAGCGAGGCCCGCGTGCTCTGCTGTGGTCCGATCTCGACCTCGATGTTCTCGGTGACCTCGAGCCGCAGATCGTCGCTGTGGGCGTGCAGGGTGACGGTGACGGGGTAGGGCAGGTCATTCTTGATGCCCACGGGGATCTCGGCGTCGGCGGCGACCAGCTGAATCGGGCTCGGCGGCAGGATCGCAACCGATGACAGGGTCGCCTCGGTGTCCGCGGCGTGGGCATCAAGTGCTTCCTCCCACGCGGCATCCTGCCCCGCCCAGCCGAGACTCAGGAGCTGCAGAATCTCAGCGCGTTCGACGCCGGTCAGCAGCAACGGGTCGGCGATGACACTCGCGAAAGACTCGATGCGCTGCTCGCCGGACAGCAGCGCCGGCACGGCCTCGACCCGGGCTGTCGCGAGAGGCTCGTCGGCGATGGAAACCTCGCTCGGTTCGCTGCCGATAAGGGCGCTGAGTCCGCGCGGCTGGGCACCCGGCAAGGTCCGAGCGCCGTCAATGGCCGCACGCAGGGCGACGGCAGTGCGGGTCGGGTCGCGCTGGAGCGCAACGACCGTCGTCGTTCCGGTCAGCGGGAGAGTCTCGAGGGCGGATGCCTCGGCGAGGGATGCCGCGCGGTCCAGGGCATCGGGGCTGGCGGCGGCCGCTGACAGTGCAGCGCTCACGTCGGCGTCGGCGACGAGTAGTCCGGCATCGCCTGCGCGGGCATGCGCCGCGGGCGAGGAGGTCGCGACGGCTGTCGTGTCGGTGAGCGTCAGCGCGCCACCGGTGCCGAGCGCCGCGACGACGTCGGCAGTCACCGCGTCGGGCCACCAGATGTCAGTCGTTGCGCCGACGTCCAGCAGCTCGTCGAGCGTGGGGAGCCCGGACTCGTCATCCGTGTCGGATTCGGACGGAGCCGTGGAGCCGGTGGGTGTCGGCTCGGGGTCGTTGCCCGAGAGGCCGGCGGGGTCGATGTACGCGGCCAGCGAGGTCGGCACCAGCGGCGGCACCACCCCGGCGGCGACCTGGGCGGAGGGGTCGGCGTCGCCGAACTGCAGTGCGAACCGATCGTTGGGCAGCGCCTCGAAACGTGCGAGCCAATCGCGTGCGGTCGCCGGGGCGGTAGTGCCGAGCACCCGGATCGCGGCAACGATGGCGGGGTCGATCGCGATGATGGCGTCAGTGCCCTGCACCCCGGTGAGTGCTGCCGTCAGTGCGCCGTCCTCAGCCGTCAGTGACGCTAGTGCCTCGGCGCTGAGCAGACCTCGTCCCGTCGGCGGGGCCGTGATCGGCACGATGACCGCGACATCCGCGGCGGCCCCGGTGGGGACGACGAACACTGACGCCGACTGCAGGGTCCGCCCCGCAACCGTGACGCTCGCGAGCACGGGGTACACGCCCGGGGCTCGGTCGGTGAGCACTGGGTCGTTTGCCAGGACGCGCACGATGGCGCTTGCTCGCTCGCCGGCCGCGGCAGGGTCGAGCGAGGCGGTGCCGACGATCGTCGGCGCGCGCTCGCTACGGGGGGAGGTGAGCCAGTTGCCGACCTCTGCCCGTGTGGACAGGGGTTCCGTGCCAATCGCGACCGTCGCCTCGCTGGCGGGCAGCGGCGCCGAACCTGCCGTGAGACCGAGAGAGATGGCCAGCGAGTCGCCGGGTGAGACGACACCGCCGCCGAGTGAAGCGGCCACGAGCTGCGGATCAACGGCTGTTGCGGTCGGGGCCGGCGTTGCTGCCGCAGCGGCTGGCGCGGCATCCGTCGTGAGCCCACCGGCTGCGAGAAGAACCCCGATCACGACCGTTGTCGACAGGCGCCGGACGAGTCGTCTCAGACCGGTGCGGCGGCGCGGCACAGGGTGGCCGGGGGGCACGGATGCGGGGAGCGGGGTGGGCGCGGTCATGTCGTGTCGCGGGACGACCGCTGATCGTGCGGATCCCGCCGGAATTCTACGGTCCGCGGCTCGGAGCATCCCGCAGGCCGTCCGCGCTTGAATGGATCCGTGACGATGCCTCTTCATCCCGACCCCATGATCTGCGCCGCCCTCGCGTCTGACCTGACCGCCGCCGGATTCACCGCTGAGGCTTTGCGAAGTGCCTGGGGCTCTGTCGGCGACGCCGCGATCGGACGCGGACTGCGCGACCCGGCTGTCCGTGCGCTCGTGGGACGGGGCGACGCGCTTGCGACGCTCGCTCGCCTGCTCGGACTCGGGATGCAGCAGCCGGTGAACGCCGTCGATGCGGCGCTGCCCCGCACCGGCGTGGCGGGACTCGTCACGCTCGGCCTCGCGGCGATCGAGGGTGACGCCGTCGTACCGACTGCCCTGATCAGGCCGCAGGAATGGGGCGGTGGGGCGGATGCTGATGCCGGCGAGTGGTGGATCGCGAGCGATCTCGACGAAGCTGCTCTGGGGGGCGCTCTGCCGACCGATCACGTGCTCGGTGTTGGGGGAGCGTCGCTGACCTTGGCGGGCCTGCAGGTGACCACGCCGGCTGGGCGAGTCCTTGACCTCGGTACCGGATGCGGCATCCAAGCCCTTCGCGCCCGCTTGTACGCCGGCGACGTCATCGCCACCGACATCTCGACCCGTGCCCTGGGGTTCGCGCGCCTCAGCGCCGCACTCAACGGCGTCGACGGCATCGATGTGCGCCACGGCAGTCTCTTCGAGCCGGTTGTCGGCGAGCGTTTCGACCGTGTGGTCTCCAATCCACCGTTCGTCATCACGCCCCGCGGTGCGACCGCCGGAGGTATCTCGGTTCCCGCCTACGAATACCGCGACGGTGGTGCGGTCGGGGACGATCTCGTGCGGCAGGTCGTCACCGGAGTGGCCGGCGTGCTCGCCGACGGCGGCATCGCGCAGTTCCTGGGCAACTGGGAGTATCGCGACGGCCGCGATGGCCTCGACCGCGTGCGGGAATGGGTGGCGGCGGCATCCGTGCCGATGGATGCCTGGATCATCGAACGCGAGATCCTCAGCCCCCTCGACTATGCGCAGTTGTGGGTGCGCGATGGCGGTACGCCGCCGGGCTCGCCCGAGTACGCCGCACTCATCGACCTGTGGCTGGAGGATTTCGAGGAACGCCGGGTGACCGGCATCGGCTTCGGTTATGTTCTGCTGCGCCGGCCCGCTTCCGCCACGGTTCCCCTTTCGCGCTTCGAGCGCGTGAGCTCGCCTGCTCCGCAGGAGGGGCTGGGCGCGGATCTTGCCCGGGCCCTCGAGGTGCACGATGTGCTGGGCACTCGCGATGACGTCGGGCTTGCAGCATCCGCCTTCACGACCCCCGCCGATGTCACTGAGGCGCGCCACTTCGTTCCCGGTGCCGAGGACCCGACCATCATCGAGCTGCGTCAGGGTCGGGGCTTCGGCCGCACGCTCGCGGTCGATCCGGGGCTCGCGGCGCTCGTCGGCGCGTGTGACGGCGAGCTCCCGATCGGGGTGCTGATCGATGCGATCGCCGAGTTGCTCGAGGTGGATGCCGCAGCGCTTCGCGCCGATCTGCTGCCTCGCGTTCGCGAACTCGCCTTCCTCGGCTTCCTCGACCCCGTCGCCTGAGCCTCGGGACCGGCATCCGCCCAGAAACCGGGAGCGGAGCGGGGTGCGGGTCAGGGGGCTGGCACCGGGTCTGGCGGGAGCCGACGCTGGGTCGCGGCGCGAGGCATCCGACCAGAAACCGGGAGCGGAGCGGGGTGCGGGTCAGGGGGCTGGCACCGGGTCTGGCGGGAGCCGACGGAGTCGGCGAGGGCATGTCCCCCTGACCCGCACCCCGCGCAGCGGACTCCCGGACCGCGCAGCGGACTCCCGGACCGCGCAGCGGACTCCCGGACAGCGCAGCGGGCTCCAGGACGCCGCAGCGGACTCCAGGACGCCGCGGGCGACCGAACACCCACCGGTAGGCTCGGAGCCATGCTGAACATGGCTGAGGGTGTCGCGCGCCTGGGCGCCCTTGCCACCTCTCCCGTCGTCGCTGCCGTTGCGGCGGCCTTCGAGGAGGCGGGCTTCGAGCTGGCGATCGTCGGCGGTCCCGTGCGCGATGCGCTGCTGGGACGAACCACGCACGATCTCGACTTCACGACGAATGCGCGACCCGACGACATCCTGCGCATTGTTGCGCCGTTGAGCACGGCGCACTGGGATATCGGGCGGGATTTCGGCACGATCGGGGCGCGGATTGCGCTTCCCGTTGGAGGTGCTGAACAGGTCGAGATCACGACCTATCGCGCTGACAGCTACGACGGTGTGACCCGCAAGCCGACTGTCGAGTTCGGTGACACGCTTGAGGGCGATCTCGTGCGGCGGGATTTCACCGTCAACGCCATGGCGCTGCGGGTTCCGTCACAGAAGCTCGTCGATCCCTCCGGCGGAGTGGAGGATCTCCTCTCCGAGCGGCTGCGAACACCGGCCGATCCCGATGTGAGTTTCGGTGACGATCCGCTTCGGATGCTGCGCGCCGCCCGCTTCGCCTCCCAGCTGGAGTTCGAGGTCGATGCCGACACCATCTCGGCGATGCACCGGTTGCGCGAGAGCATTCAGATCGTCAGCGCCGAGCGCATTCACGGTGAGCTCGTGCGGCTCATGCAAGCCGATGACCCGTTGCGCGGCATCCGTCTGCTGGTCGAGACGGGTCTCATGGAGCAGTTCCTGCCCGAGGTTCCGGCGCTGCGGCTTGAGATCGACGAGCATCACCATCACAAGGATGTCTACGAGCACTCACTGACCGTCGTGCGCCAGGCGATAGAGCTCGAGCACGAGCGGCACCCCGGTGCCGCACCCGACGTGCCGCTGCGGCTTGCTGCGCTGCTGCACGACATCGGCAAGCCGGCCACGCGTCGCCTCGAGCCCGGGGGCGGGGTGACCTTTCACCACCACGACATCAAGGGCGCGCGGATGGCGCGAAAGCGCCTGAAGGAACTGCGGTTCGATGCAGCGACGATCGACACGATCACGACGCTCATCGAGCTGCATCTGCGGTTCTTCGGGTACGCCGAAGGGGCGTGGACCGACTCCGCAGTGCGCCGGTATGTGCGGGACGCCGGTGACGAGCTCGAGCGCCTCCACATCCTCACCCGCGCCGATGTCACGACCCGTAACAAGCGCAAGGCAGCGCGTCTGGCATCCGCGTATGACGACATCGAGCGACGGATCGCTGAACTTGCCGCGCAGGAGGAGCTCGACGCGATGCGCCCCGAGCTCGACGGGAACCGGATCCAGGAGGTGCTGGGTATCGGTCCCGGCCGCGAGGTCGGCGAGGCTTACCGGTTCTTGCTTGACCTGCGGCTGGATGAGGGAGTGCTCGGCGAGGCCGAGGCCGAGAAGCGCCTGCGCGAGTGGTGGTCAGCGCGGGGCTGACCCCCGGGTCAAAACCCCCACGGTTCGACTGTCACAGAACGCTGATTCCGAGCCCCGCGAGTCGCAGTCTGTGACAGCGGAAGGGGCGATGGGGCGTCAGCGCAGGTCGCGCGCGAGCGCGATGGCGTCGCCGGCCAGGGCGGCCGACGTGTCGGCATCCCGCATCCACAGCGGAACCGCGCGGGTCGGGATGCCGTCCACGGCGAGTCCATCGACGGATGCCGCGTCTTCCTCCGCGACGAGCCAGCCATCCAAGACGCCCTGCGCGCCCCGAGCTGCATCCGCGCCCCGAGCTGCATAGTGGCGGGCGATGGCGGCGGCATCCGTGTCGACTCCGATCGCCGTGAGGCAGGCATCGGCCATACCGCGTACGACCCTGCCGCCGATGACCGGCGCGACCCCGACAACCGGAGCGGATGCCGTTCGGAGCGCGTCGCGCATCCCCGGAATGCCGAGGATCGGCCCGATCGAAACGACGGGGTTCGAGGGGGCGATCAGGATCACGTCGGCATCAGCGATGGCTTCGAGGGCCCCGGCGGCCGGTCGCGCCGTCTCGATTCCGTCGTTCTCGAAGCGCACCGCCGGGATTGTGGCACGGTGCCGGGTCCACCATTCCTGAAAGTGCATGCGCTGACCGTCGGCGGTGTGCACGTGGGTGTCGATCTCGTCCTCGGTCGCCGGAAGGAGCGTCGCTCCGAGAGGCCAGCGCGTCCCGAGCCGGCGGTAGACCTCGCTGAGCGGCACCCCGCTTCGAAGCCAGGCGGTGCGCGCGATGTGCACGCCGAGGTCGAGGTCACCGAGGGTGAACCAGTCGGGTGTCACCCCCCAGGCCTGAAGCTCCGAGGCGACTCGCTCGGTCTCGTCGCGCCGACCCCATCCCCGGTCCTGGTCGTTCTGACCGCTCAGCGAATACAGCAGTGAGTCGTGGTCGGGCGCGATCCGCAGGCCCGCTAGCCACCAGTCGTCTCCGGTGTTCACGACCACGCGGATGTCGTGAGCGTCGTCGTCGGGAAGGCCCTGCGCCGCGGCATCCCGCCGCGCCCACCCGCGCACTCCGCTCACGAAACGAGCCCCGCCGACGCCGCCCGAAAGTACCGTGATCCGCACGCAGCCACGCTACCCGGCGACACCGGCCGCCGCCGCGCCTACACTGGACCGCACCGGCGCGCACAGACGCCCGCGCCCATCACGATCAGTGCCGATCGGAGTCCCCATGCCCTCGCCGTGGTCCCCCGGGTCGGGTACCACCCCCGACGCCTCGAGGCTGATCATCGAGCGCGCCCGCGAGGAGTTCGTGCTCGGCAACGATACTGATGCGCGGGTCGGCGACGTGCGGGGCGTCGTGCGCGAGAGCTGGCGGCGTTCGCGCGACGGACGTGTGGGCGTCGAGGGTCTTCCCCCGCTCGCCCTGAGCGCCGAAGAACTCGAGCTGCTTCGGGCGCAGCATCCGCTCGGTTCTGTCATGGACATGATCCGGGGACTGCTGATCCCGGGAGCCGCCGAGGAATCGGGGGTGATCGTCGCGATCGGAGATGCCGCGGGACGGCTGCTGTGGGTCGAGGGCGACCGCACGTTGCGATCCCTCACCGGCGATATGGGCTTCGTGCCCGGAGCCGACTGGTCGGAGAAGGCAGTCGGCACGGCGGCGCCGGGAACCGCCCTCGCCCTGGATCGTTCGGTGCAGATCCGCGGCGCCGAGCACTTCAACCGGCTCGTGCAGCCCTGGTCATGTACCGCGGCGCCAGTGCACGACCCCGAGACCCGCCGCCTTCTCGGGGTCATCGACGTGACCGGAGGCGACCCTGCCGCGTCGGCCCAAGCGCAGCTGCTGGTGGATGCGACAGCCCGTGCCGTCGAGGGTGAGCTGCTGCTCTCTCGTCTGCGGGAGCGGGCTTCCGGCCCGCGCGCTGCCGCGGACGGGGTTGAGGTCGACACACCCAAACCCCGGCGGGCCCGGCCGGCTTCGGCATCCGTCGTGGCGACCCTTCGCGTGCTCGGCCGAGACCGCGCCCTGCTCGAGACCCTCTCAGACGGACACCTGCGGGTGAGTGAGCTGACAACGCGGCACGCCGAGATCCTGCTGTGCCTCGCGACCCATCGCCAGGGCGTCTCGGCCGAATCCCTCGGTGAACTCGTGTACGGCGATCCTGATGCGGGAACGACGCTGCGGGCCGAGATGGTTCGGCTGCGCAAGGTTCTCGAGCGGATCGCGCCGTCGCTCGCGCCGGAATCCCGGCCCTACCGGCTCACGGTGCCGCTCGAGACCGATGCGCATCAGCTGCTTTCGCTCCTTGATCGCGGCGCGCACCGGGTTGCGCTCGCGGCTTATCGCGGCGATGTGCTCCCCGACTCGGCGGCCCCCGGCGTCGAGGAGTTCCGCGATACCGTCCGGGTGACCCTGCGCGAAGCGATGCTGGCAGAGGCCAGCCTGGATGTGCTCCTCGCCTTCGCTGACACGGATGCCGGAGCCGACGACGTCGAGGTGCTTCGCCTGTGCCTGTCCATGCTCCCTGCCAGGTCTCCGAAGCGGGCCGGCTTGGTCGCGCGCATCGACCGTCTTGAGCGCGTCGACCCCTGACGCGTTCCCCGCCGAGTTGGTGTTCGTCTTGCCGAGTTGGTGTGCCCAGGTCAGGACAACTCGGCTGGATAAGGGACAACTCGGCTGAATGAAGTGCAACTCGCCTGGGGTGTTTCACGTGCAACGGATGCCGTGAGCCCCGTGCAACGGAATGCAACGTTGCCTCACCTAGCGTCGACCCATCGCGACGACGGCCGTCGCGACGCAGTCGAAGGAGACTCAGCATGACCATCGTCGAAGAGGGCGTTTCGAGCGTCTACGCCGCGCCGGGCGAGCGCGGGTCCGTTGCCACCTACCGTCCCCGATACGGCCACTACATCGGCGGCGAGTTCGTCGAACCGATCAAGGGCCAGTACTTCGAGAACATCACCCCCGTCACCGGCAAGCCCTTCTGCGAGGTCGGCCGCGGCACCGTGGAAGACATCGACCGGGCAGTGGATGTGGCCTGGAAGGCCTTCCAGAGCTGGAAGCGCACCACCCCCGCAGAGCGCGCGGTGATCCTCAACAAGATCGCCGACCGCATGGAGGCGAACCTCGAGGCCATCGCCGTCGCCGAAACATGGGAAAACGGCAAGCCCGTCCGCGAGACGCTGGCCGCCGACATCCCCCTCGCGATCGATCACTTCCGCTACTTCGCCGGCGTGCTGCGTGCCCAGGAGGGGTCGCTGAGCCAGATCGACGAAGACACCGTCGCGTACCACTTCAACGAGCCCCTCGGTGTGGTCGGCCAGATCATCCCGTGGAACTTCCCGATCCTCATGGCGACCTGGAAGCTTGCGCCCGCGCTCGCTGCCGGCAACTGCGTCGTGCTCAAGCCTGCCGAGCAGACGCCGGCGTCGATCCTGTTCCTGTTCGATCTCATCGGTGACCTGTTGCCGGCGGGCGTGGTGAACATCGTCAACGGCTTCGGCATCGAGGCGGGGGCTCCGCTCGCGCAGCACAAGGGCATCCGCAAGGTCGCGTTCACGGGTGAGACCACGACCGGGCGCCTGATCATGCAGTACGCGTCGCAGAACCTCATCCCGGTCACCCTCGAGCTCGGTGGCAAGAGCGCCAACGTCTTCTTCGAGGATGTCGCCCGCGAACGCCACGACGACTACTACGACAAGGCGCTCGAAGGCTTCACGTTCTTCGCCCTCAACCAGGGCGAGGTCTGCACCTGCCCCTCGCGCGCACTCATCCAGCGCTCGATCTACGACCAGTTCCTCGGCGACGGCCTGGAGCGAGTCGGCAAGATCATCCAGGGCAACCCGCTGGACCCGGCCACCATGATCGGGGCGCAGGCATCCAACGACCAGCTCGAGAAGATCTTGTCGTACATCCAGATCGGCAAGGATGGCGGGGCCAAGCTGCTCGCCGGTGGCGAGCGGGTCGACCTCGGCGGTGACCTGAGCGGCGGCTACTACGTCGCGCCGACCGTGTTCGAGGGCACGAACGACATGCGGATCTTCCAGGAGGAGATCTTCGGCCCGGTCGTCTCGGTCACCTCGTTCGACGGGTTCGATGACGCCATCCACATCGCCAATGACACGCTCTATGGCCTCGGCGCCGGGGTGTGGAGCCGCTCGGGCGACACCGCCTACCGCGCCGGCCGCGCGATCGAGGCGGGCCGCGTGTGGACGAACACGTACCACCAGTACCCGGCACACGCCGCGTTCGGTGGTTACAAGCAGTCGGGGATCGGTCGCGAGAACCACCTGAAGATGCTCGACCACTACCAGCAGACCAAGAACCTCCTGGTCTCCTACGCCGAAGGCCCGATGGGCTTCTTCTAAACCGGCACCGTCGGGGCGGCATCCATCAGGGGTGTCGCCCCACGTCCCGAATGCAGGATCAAACGGCCATCCGGCCGCTGAATCACGCAGCCGGCCCCTGTTTATCCTGCGTTCGGCACCGGCCACTTCGATCAAGGAGACACCATGGTCAGCATCGGCACGTACGAGCGTGTCGCGGTCACCGACGAGGCTGCAGCGCTGCTGCGGGAACTCGCCGGGCAGCACGGCGCCCTCATGTTCCACCAGTCGGGCGGATGCTGCGACGGCAGCGCACCCATGTGTTACCCGGTCGGGATGTTCCTGACCGGTCCCAGCGACGTGAAGCTCGGCATCCTCGAGATCGACGGGATCGATCCGATCGAGTTCTTCATGTCGCAGTCACAGTTCGAGTACTGGAAGTACACGCACCTGACGGTGGACGTGGTCCCGGGCCGCGGCGCGGGGTTCAGCGTCGAGAGCCCGACGGGTAAGAGGTTCATCATCCGCTCCCGGATGCTGAACGACGCCGAACTCGAGTACTTCGGCCTCGGCCCCACGGCCTGATGCGGGCGCCCGACCTCCGCTCGGCGATATGGCGGGGGCGGCGGGGTAGTACGGTGTCGGCATGACGGATGCCGAGTCTCGCGCTGCCGATGAGCAGCGGGCGGCGGATGCCGAGATGCCCTCTGCGGAACGGCTGAAGGCCTTCACGGATGCCGTCGTGGCGATCGCCATGACGCTGCTGATCCTGCCGCTCATGGACAGTGTGACCGACGCCACCGAGTCGGGGGCGGGAGCTTGGGTGGCTGCGGAGTGGCCGAGCCTGCTCACCTTCATGCTGAGCTTCGTGCTCATCGCCAACTTCTGGATCACCCACCACCGCATGTTCGCGAAGGTCGAGCGTGTGAACCAGGCCCTGCTGTGGCTGACCATCCTGTGGATGTTCACGATCGTGTGGCTCCCTGTGGCCACGGCGATCACCAGCACATTCGAGCCGGACCCGATCGAAAAGCTCTTGTACGTCGGTTCGCTCATCGTCACGAGCCTGGTGCTGACCCTGACGCGCGTCTACCTCATCCATCACCCCGAGCTGCACCGCGAGAAGCCGTCGCGGCTCCGGGAAGGGCTGATCGTCGGTGTCATCATCACGGCGCTCTTCACCGTCGCCCTCCTCATGATGCTCATCGTCCCGACGCTCAACTACTGGTGGATGTTCCTGCTGTTCCTGACCAGCCCACTGCACGCACTGGTGATGCGGATGCGGGGCGAGACGCCCGGACGCCGCGCCTGAGACCCGGGCCGCACCGGCAGCGGAGAACGGCCGGTTGGGCCGCGGATGCCGCATCCGATACACTGTGAAGGTTGTCCGGCATCCGCTCATGCGGAATCAGTCCGGACACGTGCACACACCCTCCTGCTGTCGGGAAATGCCCGACAGCCGTTCTAGTCCGAAGGAGGTGGGTCAGTGACGCACACACACCAGTACGAACTCATGGTGATCATCAACCCTGAGATCGACGAGCGCCAGGTCCCCACGACCCTCGACAAGTTCCTCGCAGTCATCACCAACGATGGTGGCTCGATTGAGAACGTCGATGTCTGGGGCCGCCGTCGCCTGGCTTACGAGATCCAGAAGAAGACCGAGGGCATCTACGCCGTCGTCAACTTCACCTCGACCAGCGATGCCGCACAGGAGCTCGACCGTCAGCTCAAGCTGAACGAGCAGATCATGCGCACCAAGGTGCTGCGTGCCGAGGAGGCCATTGCGATGGTCGCGTCGGAGGCAAAGCGCGCCGAAGAGAAGGCGGCCCGCAAGGCTGCCGCACCGGCTCGGGCTGCGAAGGCGTAATCGTCATGGCCGGCGAAACCGTCATCACCGTTGTGGGCAACCTCACGGCTGATCCCGAGCTGCGCTACACGCAGAACGGGCTTCCGGTCGCGAACTTCACGATCGCATCGACGCCGCGCACTTTCGACCGTCAGGCCAATGAGTGGAAGGACGGCGAAGCGCTGTTCCTTCGCGCGAGCGTCTGGCGTGACTTCGCCGAGCACGTCGCCGGCTCGCTGACCAAGGGCTCCCGCGTCATCGCGACCGGGCGCCTCAAGCAGCGCAGCTACCAGGACCGCGAAGGCAACAACCGCACCGCCATCGAGCTGGAGGTCGACGAGATCGGCCCGTCGCTGCGTTACGCGACAGCTCAGGTCACGCGCGCCGCGAGCAGCGGTGGCGGCGGTGGCGGTAGCCAGTCCCGCGGTCAGGTTGCCGACGAGCCCTGGTCGACCCCCGGTTCCTCGAACGCCGACGCTTGGGCTGCCCCCGGCAGCTACGGCGACGACACCCCGTTCTAAGCACTACGGATGCCGCGGCATCCGTTCACACGTAAGGAAATCCCATGGCTGGAAAGTCAAGCGGCGATCGCCGCAAGCCGCGCAAGGGCGGCAAGCCGGTAGCACCGGCAAAGGCAATCCGGGTCGGCGTCATCGACTACAAGGATGTCGCAACCCTCCGCAAGTTCATCTCGGAGCGCGGCAAGATCCGCGCCCGTCGTATCACCGGTGTTTCGGTGCAGGAGCAGCGTCTGATCGCCCGCGCGATCAAGAACGCGCGCGAAATGGCGCTCCTGCCTTACGCCGGCGCTGGCCGCTAAGGAGTCCCCATGTCGAAGCTCATTCTCACGAACGAGGTCGCCGGGCTCGGTAGCGCCGGTGACGTTGTCGAGGTCAAGGACGGGTACGCCCGTAACTACCTCATCCCGCAGGGATTCGCCGTGGCCTGGAGCCGCGGTGGCGAGAAGCAGGTCGCCTCGATCCGCGCTGCACGCGAGGCTCGTGCGATCCACGACCACGAAGAGGCTGTTTCGCTCAAGCAGAACCTCGAGTCGAACAAGGTCAAGCTCGCCATCAAGGCTGGCGCCGAAGGCCGCCTGTTCGGTTCGGTCAAGCCCGCGGATGTCGCGGACGCTGTCAAGGCCGCCGGTTTTGGTGACCTCGACAAGCGCAAGATCCACATCACGTCGCCGATCAAGTCGGTCGGCGAGCACGAGGCCACGATCCGTCTGCGCGACGACGTGACCGCCGTGATCACGCTGCAGGTCGTCGCCGCGAAGTAATCGCGAGACGCCCCGAAGGGCGGATGCCGCAGACACGCAGTCTGCAGCATCCGCCCTTCTGCGTCAGCGGCGTGCAGGGCGTCGGGCGACCAGTGTCGCGGTGACGCCGACGTCATCCGCTGAGGATGCGTGTCCATCGTTCGCCTCCGCTCCCCGAACAGCCGGTCATTGAACGCACGATTTGCGCGGGATCAGACGCCGATTCGCGTGAAGCACAATCCCCGTTGCCCCTGCAGGACGTTTCGCCCTTTGCTCGTCCTACTTGCACGTTCGCGGGGTCCCTGGTAGGAGAATCCCCGCCGTTTGTACACAGTGGACGGTCCCGAAGCGAACCTTCAATCCCAGGTTCAACCACAACCTTGTCCACAATCTGTGCGTAAAACAAAACCCAGATCACGTGGATATTCGCATGCCCATTTCCGTAGACCCCCAGGCTTTGTCCACAGGCACTTCTCACAAGCTCCACGGCGTTTCCCGCATCTTCTCCACAAAGTTATCCACAGGCTGTGTTGCGGGTGTCGGACCCCATCCCTAGCGTGGTCCTGCCCGGTGGGGAGGCGATCCGCATTCGGCGCGGAAACCGGATAGCTGTACGGCCTCGGCAACCAGCCCGAACGCTCGCCCCAGCGAGTCGCGGGCAGTGAACGCACGACGGTTGACGTCATCACAGTGAAGGGGGATACATGTCGATTGCGGACATCTCGGAGGATCGGCTCGGCGGACCCCGTGAGCACGAGCGCACTCCGCCGCACGACATCCTCGCCGAGCAGAGCGCACTCGGCGGCATGCTGCTGTCGAAGGATGCCGTCGCCGATGTCATCGAGACCCTGCGCGGCGCTGACTTCTACATCCCCAAGCACGAACTGATCTTCGAGGCGATCCTCACGCTCTACTCGCACGGTGAGCCGACCGATGTCATCACGGTCACCGACGAGCTCATCAAGACGGGTGAACTGCAGCGCGCCGGCGGCGCCGACTATCTGCACACGCTCACCTCGATCGTCCCTACCGCCGCCAACGCCGCCTATTACGCGTCGATCGTCGCGGAGCGCGCGCTCCTGCGTCGTCTCGTCGAGGCCGGTACCCGCATCGTCCAAATGGGATACGCCGGGCAGGGCGAAGCCGTAGACCTCGTCAACTCCGCGCAGGCGGAGATCTACTCGGTCACCGGCGCCGAGGCAGCCGAAGACTATGTGCCGCTCGAGACCGCGGTCGATGCCGCACTCGAAGAGATCGAGGCGGCCCGGGGCCGCGATGGCAAGATGACCGGCATCCCGACGGGCTTCAGCGGTCTCGATCAGCTCACGAACGGGTTGCACCCCGGCCAGATGATCATCATCGCCGCTCGTCCCGCGATGGGTAAGTCGACGCTCGCCCTCGACTTCGCGCGGGCCGCGGCGATCAAGAACAACATGCCGACGATCTTCTTCTCACTCGAAATGGGGCGCAGCGAGATCGCCATGCGCCTCATGAGTGCCGAGGGCGCCGTGCCGCTGCAGAACATGCGCAAGGGCACGCTCGACTCCCGCGACTGGACGACGATCGCCGCCACCCGAGGCCGCATCAATGAGGCACCGCTCTACATCGACGACAGCCCGAACATGACCCTCGTCGAGATCCGGGCAAAGTGCCGCCGACTCAAGCAGCGCGCCGGCCTGAAGATGGTCGTCATCGACTACCTGCAGCTCATGACAAGCGGCAAGCGGGTCGAGTCGCGTCAGCAGGAGGTCTCGGAATTCTCCCGTGCGCTGAAGCTGCTCGCCAAGGAACTCGGGGTTCCCGTGATCGCGTTGTCGCAGCTGAACCGTGGTCCCGAGCAGCGTGCCGACAAGAAGCCGGCGCTGTCTGACCTGCGTGAATCGGGTTCGATCGAGCAGGATGCCGACATGGTCGTGCTGCTGCACCGTGAAGCGGCCTACGAGAAGGACTCACCCCGCGCTGGCGAGGCCGACCTGATCGTCGCCAAGCACCGTAACGGACCCACCGACACGATCACCGTCGCATTCCAGGGCCATTACTCGCGCTTCGCCGACATGGCCCCCGGCGACTTCGGGTAGGTGTAGGTTCTCGGCGAAGATGGCGGATTCTCAAGTGAAGTGGCGGGCAAATGGCGGTTCCGCCACTTGTGTGAGAACGATGCGAGGCGCAGCGCCCGTGTGGATGATAGGTCGGCGACCGCGTCGACGACTCGATGAAGAGGAGTGGGCGTTTGGGTCTTGCTGAACTGATGACGGCCGTGGAGGGCGCGCTCGGACTGAGCAACGTGAAGCCCATTGGATCCGGCGGGCAGAAGATCGTGGCGACCGCCGACTTCGGTAGCCAGTCCGCCATTGTGAAGATCGTGCTGATCCCGCCAGGCCCGAACGGTTTGATGATGCTCGAGCGCGCGCATCGCGAGGTGGAACTGTTGGCTGCAGTGGACTCGATCGCCGTGGTTAAGGTTCTGACCGACGCCGTTGAGATCGGCGATTCACCCGACGCAGTCTGCTGGGTGGAAGAGCGTCTCGAGGGAGATGACCTCGATCACCATCTGACTTCGCCGTGGGACGAGAGTGACGTGTGGACCCTTGCTGAGGACCTTGCCATCGCGCTTGAGGCCTGTCATGAACAGGAGGTCGTGCACCGCGACTTGTCGCCCCGGAACATTCGATGCCTTCCCACAGGCCGGTACGTGGTCATGGATCCGGGACTCGCCCGTCACCTTGCCAGGGCGGCCTTAACGGGGTTTATGCAACCCGGAAGCTTCGGATGGATGTCGCCAGAGCACGTTCCCGGGGGACGTGCCATCCCGGCAAGCGACATATTCTCCGTCGGCGTGCTTCTCTACTGCGCGCTTACGACCGAGCTCCCGATCCCCTACGCACATGATGATCCGGACTACTATCGACGGCTTGCTCACGATCAGGCGCCGTCAGTTCGCGCGGCCCGAGCTGACATTTCAGACGAGCTCGTTCGATTGGTCGACCGGTGCCTGAGTCGACAGGCGGCCCGACGGTTCCTTGACGGCGACGAACTTCTCGAAGCTGTGCGATCGATGCGGGGAGGCATCTAGTGGCTGGGGTTCTGATTCACGATGGGCGGCGGATCGGGCATCGATCTTGGACGGTCGATGCCGTCCGAGGTGGCCACGCGGCGGGAGCGGTCCTCACTCCGTTCTCCACCCCGCGGATCTCGAAACCACGGCATCCAAACGTCCGTGAGGTCGCTGATGATGTCCGCAGTGTCGGCGGTGAGGTTCTGTTCGACGCGATGACACACGCTCGACAACTGCCCACGACGAATCGCACCGACTTCTACGACGAGTGGGAGCTCTGGGGTGGTGCGGGACGAGGACTGGACACGCCTGCGATGCGTCTTGAGCACGTAGAGCGAGTCTTCGGGTATCAGACTGGACTCGGAGTCCCGCTCCTTACGCCAACGCTGGTCCTGAGCTCACCGAGCTCCCCCGAGGCTAATCAAGTGCTCGAGACTGCGAGTCTGGCGCGGGGTCTCGACCCGATGGCGTGGCAATCACTAGCGGGGACACACAGCTTCTGGGCAGCCGGACCAGAGTTGGATGCTTTCGTAGGGACGCTTGCCGGGCTTCGAGCACCGAACTGGGTGCTCACTCTAGCGAACCAGGTTTTGATAGATGGGGTTCCAGACTTCAGCAACACGGACGCCCACGTTGGTCTGGCGCGAACCATTCACTCCCTCTCGCTGCGTTCGCGAGTGATTCTGGCGCACTCGGACTATGTCGGGTTGCCGGCAATCGCTGCTGGTGCGGATACCCTCGGGAGCGGTTGGGACAGGGGACAACGGTACTTCGATCCTCAGACATTTCGCATCGACTCGAACCCGGGCCCTCGGATTCCGGCCTCGTATGTCACACAGGGTGGGCTGCACGCGGTACTTCGTCGCGATATGGCGGAAGCCGTGGAACGGTGGAACCCGGTACGCGCGTCGGCGATCCGAGGCGGCCCGATGCCGCCAAGTGACAATGTCGAGCGGGTGCATCATCTCGCCCAGCTCACCGGTGTCGTTCGTTCCGTGGCCTCGATCAACGATCGGCGGGATCGAGTCGCCGCGATGCGCGCTCGCTACGCGGCGGCTGCTGGCGCGTTTGAAGAGATCATGCAGAATGTGCCACGGGTCATTCGCCAGCAGGACAAGCGGGCGTGGTGCGAAGACCCGGACGGGGTTGTCGCCGCCTACGCCGCGGGCGAGGGGCTATAGCTTCTTCTGTTCACGACCCCGTCGAAGCGATGTCGCTCGCGAGTTGCTCCGACAGTGCGAGGCGACGGCCCGGGTCTGGGTGCCCGATCAGTGGTCGGACGAACCAGGAGTCACCGATCGCGAGTCCGATCCGCATAGCCTTGAACTGAGACTTAACCGCCTGCAAGTCTGCCGGGCGCTCTAAGAGCACCACGCCGACGGCGTCTGCCCAGGATGCGTAGCGGAAGGCCTGTGACAGACCCCTTCTCCAGTCACCAACCTTGGCTTCGAGTGCGTACGCGCGCCCGATCGGCTCGAGACCATCCCGCCGACGGTAGCCTCCGCCGAATTGCTGCGCGGCGCCTGCGCGAGATAGTGCTTGCAGGCGGCTCCGGGCCTGGCGCCCTGTCGTCCCGAGCGCGCCCGCCAGATGCTCGGACGTTCGTGTCGCACGGGGTGAGAGTCGGGCGAGCAGCGCGCTGTCGGCTTCAGAGGTGACGAACGGGATGCCCTCGGCGATTCGTTCTGCGAATCGATCTCCCACGCGGGTGACAGCCAACAGGTCCACGACTCCTCGTGCACCGCGGAACTCGGGAGCCAGGACCAGACCCTTGTCAGCTCCAGGCAGGCGAAGTGCGAGAGATCGGAGGGCGGGGTCGAGTTCTCGTTCACGAATCGGTGCAAATCGCTTTCCGCGCTGGGCGGATTCACCCAGTTCAGTAACGGCACGATCCGATATCAGCACTCGATCAGCGTAGTCGCGTGCCGATTGCCTCTCTTGCCGGCGGAGTGCCGACCGCGCGACTGACTGCTCAGCGATCTTGCGGTCGACTCCGTCGGGTCGAGACGCCGCTAAGACGCGTTCCGCTCATCATCCGCCGCACGGCGGTCCTGAGCGTAGCGACGGGCGGCTTCCCACCAGTAGTTGTCGCGCACCCGATACAGCAGGGTCCGCTCGCCGGGGACCCTGCCGACGAACTCGAGGAAGTGCGCATCGCGCAGCTTGTGGATGAGCGGGTGGACGATGCTTCCCAGCAGACCGGTTGCTGTGACGATCTGCTTGGGCGAGAAGGTGTCGCCTTCGAGGGCCGCGATCTCGATGACGACAGCGTTCATGTAGCTGTTGCCGAAGAACAGGCGCGACTCCTCTGGTGCGATCGGCTCCACTATCGTCATGCCCCGAGTTTCGCACAGGTGGCCGACGTCGGGCACTCGCGCGAAGGAGATTCTGAGGCGACTTCCTTCCCTATGTTGTCTATCTCACATACACAACTTGATTCTGCCCGTTTCGAGGGTACAGTGAATGTGACATTCATTAGAACGTACGTCACGTAGTACGGAATTGCTCAGATCACAAGAGCGATTCGGTATCACGTGACTTACGTAATCGTGGTGGTTTCGTGCATGGATGCGTGCGCGAGTGAGCGGCCATGATGGCCGCATGTTCACAGACCAGCCCAGCTCTGAATCTGGCTCAAGCCTGTTCTCGCACCGGGGAGTGTCGGGACTGTGACCGGGCCGGCGTCGACGATCCGGATCCGCAGACCGGATGATCAGGTCGACGTCGTTGCTCTGGAAGATGTCCGTCTCCGACAGTTCGACACAGCGATCCCCTGGCGCGAGTTCCGCTGGCATCGCAAGCAGCGGCACTTCTCTGGCTCGTACTGGTCGGCGACGATGGAGGCGCCGGTCGGGTACGAGTCGCGGCTGGAGTACGTGAACCTCCTGTTGGCGGACTTCGACCCGCGAGTGGTGTGGATCCTGTCACAGCCGTTTCTGGTCGAAGGTGACGACCGCGGAACTGCCCGCCGCCACGTCCCGGACTATCTGTTCTTTCACGCCGATGAGTCGGCATGCGTGGTCGATGTGAAGCCGGCGGAGAGGCTGTCACGCCCGAAGGTGCGCGATTCGCTGGCGTGGTCGCGTCGGGTGGTCGAGGGCCACGGCTGGGAGTACCGGGTGCAGTCCGAACCTGACCCGGTGCTGCTGGCCAACGTGCAGTTCCTCGCCGGCTATCGGCGCGGGTTCCAGTTCCGGAACGCCGAGGTCGTAGCCGCGGCCGAGGAGGTTCTGACGCCACAGACGCTCGGTGAGGCGGTGCGAGCCGTCACCCCGATCACGGGCGACATTAGGTTCGCCCGCTCCCTTGTGCTGCACCTGCTGTGGACGCGGCAGCTGCGCACGGACCTGAGCCAGCCACTGAGCACCACCAGCCTCTTGGAGCCCGAATGAACCCCAACGACCTGCGCCGCGGCCTGACGTTCTCGCACCACCGTGACTCCTTCGTCGTCCGCCGCGTTCTGGGAGGCACGGTCATCGCCCAGGATCAGCGCACCCATTGCACCCGACACCTCGCCATCGACGTCGTCCTTCGGGCGGTCGAGGAAGGAACCCATGGTTCTGCCAGTGCGGGCAAGACCACCGGCCATGACCTACGCCGTGTGTGTGCACGCATGGGGATCCCCGAGATCGCGGCGACCTCCGGTGCCGGCTCCAAGTCCGCCGTGGAGTCCATGTTCCGCGTGATCGACGACATGCTGAGCGACCTTCCTGGCCGCCGACGTGTCGCGTGACCATCAGAGAGGAAGTCCAGATGAGGAACACATGGAAAATCACTCCGGGCGCACAACTCGCCTACGACGGGGAGATGTGCACCGTCGCGGAGATCGGCGACGGCGCCGTCATCGTCCGCACCGCGAGAGGGAGCACCCGTCGGCTGCGGATGATCGACGTGCTGCGGCCCGCTTCGGAAGGCGGCAAGGCTCACATCCCAGGAAGGCTGGGTGACGACGAGGAGTCGCAGCCGTTGATGCTTGTGTGGTCGGATGCGACGGAGTCCGCGCAGGCCACCGCCCACGACCGCGCCGACCATGTTCGTGAGGTGCTCACCGGGTACAAGTCGGGAAGCCGGGAGATCGCCCGTGAGGGAGAACCTCGACTGGAGTATCACCCGCAACGTCCGCTGCGGGAACGACAGAAGGCCAAAGCCAAGGAACTCGACGTCGGGCTGCGGACGCTGGAACGGTGGGTGGCCCGCTACCGGGACACCGGCGAGGCCGCTCTGGTCGACACTCGCATGTCGCGCACGGGACTGGCGCTGACGAACTTCGATCCGCGCTGGGTTGACGCCGCTCGAACCGTCCTCGACGAGCAGGACGATCAATCCAAGGTGCAAAAGAAGATCATCCTCGCCCGGATCCGAGCACGCACCGAGCGACTCCACGGCCCCGACGTCGTCCCGCTCCCGTCGACCGCCAGCGGGTACCGGGCGCTGGGCGAGCTCACTCGAGGCCGGGGAACCTTCGCCGGGTCGACGAAGGCCAAGCGGTCGATCGCCAACCGCCCGCCCGCCCCCTACGGCCGGCTGACTGCGACTCGCCCGGGCGAGTTCGTCCTCCTGGACACCACCCCGCTGAACGTGTTCGCGGTCGCGCCCGTCACCGGGAAGTGGGTGTGCGCGGACCTCACGGTCGCGATCGACCTGTACTCGAGGTGCATTCTCGGGTTGAGGCTGACGCCGGGGTCGACGAAATCCATCGACGTGTCCGGTGTCCTCGCCGAAGCGATGCAGCCCTTTGACACCCCCAAGAACTGGGCAACGACGGCCCGCTGGCCGTACCACGGGGTCCCCGACACGGTTCTCGTCGACCCCGCCCGCACCGATGTGGCCCGCTTCACCCGGGCGGGGATCCTGCCGGAGACGATCGTCATCGACCACGGCCGCCCATTCCTCTCCGAGCATGTCACCACGGCATGCGCGCGCCTGGGCGTTTCGATCCAACCCGCCCGCATCTACCAGCCGACCGACAAGAGCCCCGTGGAGCGGTTCTTCCGCACTCTTGACTCTCTCTTGCAGGAACTCCCCGGCTACAAGGGCGCCGATGTGTCCGGTCGCGGTGACGACGTGGAAGGAGAGGCGGTGTACACCGTCCCGCAGCTGGAGCAGATCATCCGCGAGTGGATCGCGACGGTCTACCATCTCCGACCCCACGAGTCTCTCGCCGATCCGAACCTGCCTGGCGTGAAGATGAGCCCCGCGCAGAGGTACGACCAGGGGCTCGCCGTGGCGGGGGCACTGCGGATGCCCACTGACCGAAACGTGCTGCTGGAACTCCTGCCTGTCGTGAAGCGCCAGTTCAATCACTACGGGGTGGAGATCCACAAGCTCCGCTACACCGGCGAGTCGGTCGCGAAGTACCGCAACCGTGCCCGGTCGATCCACCGGGACAAGGGCACGGAGTGGCCGTTCGTGGTGAACCCGGATGACTTGACCAAGATCTACTTCCACGACCCGGAGGACCGCACCTGGCACACCCTCGAGTGGGAGCACAAAGACGCGTTCGACACCCCGTTCAGTCTGGACGCGCTCGAGTACGCGAAGAAGATCGCCATCAAGCAGGGCCGCCCTTCACAGGTCGACGACGTCGCCGCGCAGCTGCTGGAGGACTGGGGTGCCGGCCGGGCGCTCACCCCGTCTGAACGGCGGATGAGTGCACGGACGGCCGCGCGCCTCAACGACCGTGAGCCTGACCCGGACGGGGTGTGGTCGTTGCGGTCGATCCAGCGGCTCCTCGACGCTGAGCTCGCTCCCGCCGCCGAGCTCGCAGACGAGCTGACGGGCTCGGTGCGCGATCCGCGCCGGCGCGTCAACGTGCCGGAGGGTGGTGATGACGACGACGAGGACGACGTCGACGAACCCACGATCCGATCCGACTATCACTTCGAGCCGATGGAGATGATCCGATGACCGCTGCAGCAGCCGCACCCGCAACCGCAACCGCGCCGACTCTCGACCGGCGTCAGCGGAGCCTGTCCACATATGAGGGGTGGAAGGACTTCGCCGAGCGGCCACCCCGCGAACAGCCCGAGACACTGACCGTGGATCAGCTCGACGCGCTCGACCCGGGCGCGCAGGCACGATACGACGCTGAGCGGCGGGCGTGGCACGCGAACATCCTGCTGCGCACCCGTCAGGTGCATGGCGTGCACACCCAGCTGGCCGACATCCTCGACAGCAACCTGCAGGACTCCGACCGGGTCAAGTCGGCCGCCGCATTGGATGCCCCACCGGCGTTGGGGAAGTCGACGGTGGTGAACACGTTCGGGCGGGACTTCCACCGGCAGCGGATCGCCGAGATCGGTGAGTACCTCGACGCGGATCGCGACGTCCCGCATCTTCCGGTGTGCCACATCACGGTGCCGGGCAGGTTGACGATCAAGGGCCTGCACATGATGATCCTCGGGTTCTACGCACACCCCGCAACAGCCGGCATCCTCCACCGGTCGATGGCAGGCAGGGACCTCGCACGTGCCGCGGCGGACTGCATCGAACGGCACGACACCCGCCTGGTGATCATCGATGACCTGCACTTCCTCAGCATGCGTACCCGTGACGGGGTGGAGGTCGCGAATCAGTTGAAGTGGCTGTCCAACGAGTACAGCGCCACGTTCCTGTTCGCCGGCGTCGCGCTGCGTGAACGCGGTCTCGTCGGTGAGGGAGCGGTAGGCAAGGAGGCGGCGATGGCGCAGACGTTCCGGCGGTGGACGGTGCTGAGCCTCGACCCGTACAGCCTGCGCACCAAGCACACCCGCGACGATTGGTGCAGCCTGCTCTGGCACATCGAACAGGCGCTCGTGCTTGCCGATTCCCGCGACGGGATGCTCGTCGATATGTCCCGCTACCTGTTCGCCCGCACCACCGGCAATATCGGGTCGCTGATGGACCTGATCCGTCGTGGAGCGTCCCGCGCCATTCGCACCGGCCAGGAAAGCATCGACCGGGCGCTGCTCGACGACATCCGCATCGATGAGGGCGCGGAGACGGAGCGCGGCGAACTCGAGGCCCGCCTCGACAAGCAGGAGGCCGCGCTTCGGGAACGGCGTCGCGCCAAAGCAGCAGCGAAGCAGCAGCCCGCGGAAGAGAAGCCGGCCGCCTGATGGGCGACATGACCGACGAGGTGCGTGTCCTCCCGTTCCGGGTTCGTCCGCTGCCGGATGAGCCGTTCGATTCGTGGGTGGAAGCGTTGGCGGCCGCCAACCGTGCGACGATCGCGGAGATGGGGTGCGCGCTCGGGCTGATCGAGCAACGCGATGGCAGGGCAGTGTCGGCGACATCGTGGATGGCAAGCCAATGGGCGACCGAGTTGACGGATCGGCAGGCGCAACGGCTGGAGCAGTCGACGGGAGTCCCAGCAGTGCAGTTCCAGGAGATGACGAGGATGCGGTTCGCGCGCCACGCAATCCGATACACCCGGCAAGGAAGAATCAGCTCCCGATGCCCGGTCGGAGGGACGGCCGGCCGCTACTGCCCGGAGTGTCTTGCCGACTCCGGAGGCAGGTGGCGGATGTCATGGCAGTTCCCGTTCACCTTCGCGTGCGTCCGTCACCGGCGGATCCTTGCGGACGAGTGCCCCGAGTGTGGCCGGCCGCCCCGCCGCACCGGGCACCCGCTCGCCGGCATCCCTCAGCCCGGCCACTGCCACAATCCCCTCAAGGGTGCCGGCACGGGACCGATCGCCAGCCGCTGCCGCACCGACCTCACGACGAACACGGAACGTATCGCCGCTCCGGATGCGGTGCTGCACGCGCAACGCCGCATGATGCAGATCCTGGCCACAGGGCAGGGACGGTTCGGGATCTACGAGCACGCCCCTCAACCGGCCGTCACCGTGCTCGAGGACATCCGGCTCCTCACCCGAACGGCAGGAGTCGCACTGTCCAAAGGTGACCGCATCGAGGTGCCGAAGCTGGATGCCGAGCTCCTCACGCGTGCGCGCAAGGAGAAATCGGAATGGTCATGGGCGGGACCGACGAAGGCTGCAGACGGTGCTGTTGCCGCCGCGATCGCCGTCGCTGCGCTGGAGGATCCGGACCGGGCGGTGACCCTGATGACCGGTCGCGTTGCCGTCAGCACCTCCTACGCCGGTCAGACGCCGCAGCTGCAGACCCTGATCGCGGCAGCGCTGGGTCGTCGTCGTCGGCCCACGGTGTTCCTGCAGTCCGCGCCCCCGTCCGGGATGAGCCCGACCGAACGGGCCCGGGAGGTGCCCGCACAGTTGTGGGGCGAGTGGGTCACCCGATACGCGCCGCAACGGGTCGGAAACGAGATCGCGGCGTCGGCTCTCGCGGCGGCGGTGGTGTTCACCGGCACAAGGCTCACACACTCCGCAGCCCTCGCGCTGCTCGACCCACATGCACCGGCCCGGCAGGTCACTCATGTGATGCGTGACCTCGGTCGCAGCTCACACGACGTCGACACTCTGCACGCGATCCTCCGGCTGACCACGTTCCTAGACACCCACCACGTGCCCATCGACTACGCCCGCCGGCGCGACCTCGACTACACCGGGATCCTCCCCGAATCCCAATGGCAGGAAGTGTGCCGGGCGGTGGGCGTGTCTCCCGGTAGTGGACGACGATGGCGTCTGGCTCGCGCATTCCTGTACCGGATGCTGTCCGGGAACCCGCTTCGGACGCGCCCGGCGGGGTTGGACGCAGCGGGAGTCACCTCGCACACCGTCGCCCGCTTCATCGAAGAGCTGCCGCAGGCGGTGCGGGCACGGCTCGAACAGGTCGCCGCCGAGTTCCTGGCCGCCAACGGCATCGACGAGCCAATCACCTGGATCCCCCCATTCGTCGCCATGACCTCGGCGGATGATGGTCAGCTCGGCCCGGCGTTATGGCCGCCCAGCCGTCCAGCGCGGGCCGCGGTCACCGCAACCTTGCCGCCAGGGGAGTTGGTACGGGCGTACGCGGCGGGTGCGTCGACCTATGAGATCGCCGCGGACACGAACGTGTCCCGGCAGACCGTGGGTCGCATCCTCGCCGACGTCGGTACCCCGACGCGTCGAGGACGACCCCCCGCCTTCACCCTCGATCCTGACTGGCTGCGCGATCACTATGAGACGCAGAAGCGGACCATGGCGCAGATCGCGCACCTCGCCGGATGCAGCGAGATGACCATCAACCGCCACCTACACCTCGCCGGCATCACCGTCCGCCAGCGGGGAAAGCGCGAACCGGACCTCAACATTCCGGCCGAGTCTTCGACGAGCACGCCAATGCCAGACAAGCCAAGGACGTCATGATGACTGAGAAGAAGCGAACCTCCCGGCGACTGCAGCACTCTACCCGGAAACGCATGAGGGTGACGGGAGAGAAGTACACCGCGGCGCTGCAAGCAGTCATCGAGGCGGCGCCTTTGCCGGGTTCAGCCTCGCCGCGCGATCCGAGCGAGAAGCTGGCGCCTCCCGCTGTGGCGGAGCACACTTCCGATGACGCCCGTGCTTAGGGCTGAGCTCGGCGGCGGATCGTCTGGGATGACAGCCGGGGAGAAGTTGCCTCGTGACGTGGAGCGTATCTGGCTGGGAGGCCAAGCCGTGGTCGGCATCGCACCTCGCGCCGCTGTTCACGCAGCTCACTGCTGACGAGACGGCGCCGGTGTGGGCGCGTCGCGCCGTGAGGTTCATTCACCGCTTCGCGCGCGAACACGGTCAGTCGCCGAGCTTCCGGGAAGTGTTCGCCGAGCTCGCCGCGCATGATCCCGACGCCGCGGTGCATCAGGAGGCGTGGTCGTCGGCGTCGCTGCGGTATCTGACGATGGTGCACTGGCGGCGCCGCGGATGGATCCGCTTCCGACGGGAACCGCGCACCCTCCGATCCGGTCCCGCCGCGGGCGAATTGTTCACCCCCACGGTCGCGCGGGATATGCCGATGCGGCAGTCCGACCTCTAGGCGATGTTCGGGGGCGAGTCGGGGTGGGAGGAGTCGAGTGCGCCGAGGAGTTCTTCCAGCGTGACCCGTAGCTCGTTGTAGCCCATCACGTAGAACAGCGCGTCGGAGTTCGAGGTTTCGCTGGCGTCGAAGTCCGCGATGAGCCGACGGGCCTCACGGATCGCCACATCGAGCCACGGCTCGACATCCGGCAGGCCGCGGATCCACGTGTCGATGATGGTGAACGGTACGGGTGTGTATGCGTGGGCGTCGACGCCGACGTGGAACTGGTGTCCGTTTGGGCCGTGGTCGCGGGCGTGGGTGTGGCCGTGTAGCAGCGGGATCCCGTCGTCCCAGCGGGGTCGGTGCGTGGTGTGCCGGTCCGACTCCTGGGAGTCGCCCTTGTACGGGTAGTGGGAGGCGAGGATCCGATACCCGCGCCGGGTGCCTTCGATGACCTCCGGCAGTATCGTCCACCTGGCCGCCTCGTAGAGGGGCGCGAACCGTTCGATCGCCTTCCTGGACTGGGTTGCTGGCGAGACGCGGTCGTGATTGCCGGGCACCAGGTATCGGCGGCCGTGCAGCTGCGCGGTCAGACCGATCGATTCTTCGATCGGCCCCAGCGCGACGTCGCCGAGGTGCAGCACCACATCGGTCGGGCCGACCGTCTCGTTCCAGCGGCGGATGAGTTGGGTGTTCATCTCCTCGACGGTCGCAAACGGGCGCCCCGCAAGCTCGCTGATCCGAGCGTGGCTGAAGTGGGTGTCCGCGGTGACGAAGTCGACCCGGTTGAAGTCGAACCACGAATACTCGCTCACGTCTACGCCTCTCGCAGTTGGGGTGTCTTGCAGAATCTAGCGACGTCTAGCGTTTCCGTAGACCCGGATAGATATCCCTAGAGTTCGTCGAGGTCGATCCCGAACTTCCGGGCGACGTCGGCGAGCGGGATATCTTCGCTTGTCGCGGGACGTTCCCGGGCGATGCGGGCGATCTCCTCATCCTCGGCCGCATCCTCCGCCTCGGCGATCGCCGCGAGTTCCTCGAGCAGGATCTCGACGGGGGTGCTCTCGGCGGTCGCGCGGCGCCGGATCTCGGCGGCGGCATGGGCGAGGGCGTACATCCGCTCCCACGGGTAATCGCCGTGGCGGGCGATCGCGACGGTGTCGCGGGTGTAGCTGCGCTCATCCCCGGGGACGAGCCACCTTTCGGTGCCGTCAGAGGCGAGGAAGAAGTCCACGTAGCAGTTCCCGCACGGCATCCGGTAAACCCCCGGTTCGGTGGGCGCGGACTCCGTGCTGCGCGCGATCATGTCGCGGATGACCCGCTCCCAGTCGACGCTGTCATCACCATGCGACACAGGTACCCCCTTCGATACAGAACAGAGGAGCATGTCATGCCGTCAACGTTCTGTCCACAGGAACTGCCGCCTACTACTCGGAGGACGTGGTCTGGGAGACTGTCCGGATGCGTTCGACAGCCTTGATTCACCCGGGAGTGCCATCTATCCGGGCGCGGCGGTCGGCGATGTTTGTGGTGTTCGCGCTGGCCGGGGTGGGGTTTGCCACGTGGGTGTCTCGTATCCCGTTGATCCGGGATCATCTGGGGGTCAGCACTGCTGGGATGGCGGTGCTGCTGTTCGGCCTGTCGGCGGGGGCGGTGCTCGGGTTGACGCTGGCGCCGCTGGTGCATCACTGGCTCGGTTCCCGCCGTGGCCTACTGGTCTCCCTGATCGGTGTGGCCGGGGCGTTGGTGCTGATCGGTGTCACCGCCGACGTGTTCCGGGTCGCCGTGTTGGCGTTGTGTGCGCTGGTCGTGTTCGGGTTCTTCTACGGCACCACGGATGTGCTGATCAATGTCGAGGGTGCCGCGGTGGAGCGCGAGTTCGGGAGGACGTCGCTCCCGCTGATGAACGCGTTCTTCAGCATGGGAACCGCCGCCGGGGCCGGGATCGGGGCCGCGGCGTCCGCGTTCGGTGTCTCGGTGGTTCTGGACTTCACGGTGATCGCGGCGGTGATCGTCCTGTCGGCGGTGGTCGCCGCGCGTTCCATCGCGCGTCCCCACCCCGAAGGACAGGACGTCCATGACGACGTCGACGAGCCAGGGAAGGAGCGGGCGCGGTCCAGCGCGCTCGGCAATGTTGCTGGGATGTTCCGGGATGGGCGGCTGTTGCTGATCGGGTTGATGGCGGTGGGCGCGGCGTTCGCGGAGGGCTCCGCGAACGACTGGATCGCGCTGGCCGCGACCGACGGGCACGGGTTCTCGAACACGGCCGGCGCGCTGGTCTACGGCACCTTCGTCGCGGCGATGACGGTCACGCGCATCGTCAGCGGACCCGCGATCGACCGGCTGGGACGCTTCCCGGTCCTGGCCGCGTCCGCGGTCGTCGGGCTCGTGGGCCTGGTCGTGTTCATCACGGTCCAGACTCCCTGGGTGGTGTTCGTCGCCGCGGCGCTGTGGGGCGTCGGGGCGTCGCTGATCTTCCCGGTCGGGGTGAGCGTCGCCGCCGACCATCCGACCCGATCGGCGCATCGCGTCGCCTTCATCTCGATGTTCGGGTACGCGGCGTTCCTGATCGGCCCGCCCGTCATCGGCATCCTCGGCGAGCACATCGGCATCCTCGAAGCCCTCTGGTTCGTCGCGATCATGCTGCTGCTCTCCCTCATCGCCATGCCCGCCATCCGCAACAAGCGCACCGCCCGCCGCCGATCCTGACGACCATGGGCACGATGCCATGCGTTCCCGGCTGATGGGCCCGCGTTCTCGGACGGAGGTTGCTGTCCTCCCTTCCCGCGTTCTAAGTCCGGCGCCGGCTCGGCGAAGCGCGGCCGGTCGTGGTCCTGCGTCCGAGCGAGGCGGTGCGGCGTGTGCAGGGTCGCAACACCCTAGACGCCTCCGCCGTGTCCGCGACGGCTGCCGCCGCCTGGCAGCAGGCAGCGGACGAGATCGAACGGCTCAGCACCCTGCTCTGAGGGGATCGTGCCCTGGCGCACGCCGCGTGGATGATCCCGGCCGCGCAACAATAGTACAGGTGTGCATTAGCGGGAGTAGGCTGGTGCCCGACCGCGCTCTGCGCTGGTCCGCCTCGCGATCGACGACACCGGGAGAAGCATCCATCATGACCACGCAACAGGCTTGGCTGTTCACCGACGCGGATCAGCCGCTCGAGCTCGTCGAGTTGCCCGTCCCGACGCCTGCGGAGGGTGAGGTGCTGCTGGAGGTGAAGGCGGCGGGACTGTGTCACTCGGATGTCGGCATCATCACCGGGGTCGGGAAGGGTTGGAACGCGAAGCAGCCCATCGTCCTGGGTCATGAGGTCGCTGGCGTCGTTGCGCAGCTCGGCCCGGGTGTGGACCGGTTCCAGGTCGGTGACCGGGTCGCGGTGTCGCTGCCGGTGCATCCGATCGGGCGCGGCTGGACCGCCCGCGCCGACGCGATCGGGCTCGGCCGCGACGGCGGGTACGAGCACTACACGTCCGCGCGCGCGGACGAGCTCGTGCCGATCCCGGACGGGGTGCCGTTCACGCAGGCGGCCGGCGCGACCGACTCGGTCACGACCGCCTACCATGCCGTCCGGGTCACCGGCGGGGTGACCGAGGGAACGGTCATCGGGATCATCGGGCTGGGCGGGTTGGGCCTGAACGGCGCGCGGATCGCCGTGCTCGCCGGCGCCACGGTCTACGGCGTCGACACGAACACGAAGGTCTTCGACGCGGCGAGGGAGGCCGGCCTTGCCGGCGTCTATACGGATGCGGCGGAGCTGGCCCAGCACGACCCGGATGTCGTCATCGACTTCGCCGGCTTCGGCGCCACGACCACGGCGGCGATCCACAACGTGAAGGGGGGCGGCCGGGTTGTGCTCGTGGGTCTGGGCGTGAACCGGGCGGAGTTCGACACGGTCGAGCTCGTCTCCCGCAATGTCACCCTGGTCGGTTCGCTCGGCGCGAGCAAGGACGACCTGGTCGAGGTCGGCAGGCTCATCTCCAGCGGAGACCTGCAGCCGATCGTCACCGAGATCTCTTTCGAGGAGATTCCCGACGGGCTCAAGCGTCTCACCGAAGGCGGCGTGATCGGACGCCTTGTCGCCCGCATCAACGACTAGCCCCCCGTGAGCGAGAGTCGGGAGCCGTGGCGGGACGACCCGCGCGCCGCGCGCGTCGCGGGGCGTCTGCGCCGGGTCGTGCTCGACCTCGCTGAGGAGCGCCCGATCGCCGAGATCGGCGTCGCCGAGATCTCCCGGCTCGCGGGGATCAGCCGCAGCACCTTCTACAAGCACGCCGCCAGCCCGGCGCGTCTCCTCAAGAGCGTGCTGACCGAGGAACTGCTGCACATCGCCAACACGGTCCAGACGCGGCTGCGGTCGGGCGAGGGTGACCTCCGCGCGCTCACCCGGGACGGGCTCGGCGCAGTCCTGGACCATGTCCGCGCGCACGAGCAGATCTACCGGCTGGCGCTCAGCGAGACAGGCAGCCCGGAACTGCACCGCCTCCTCGCCGACCACTTCCGGCAGAGCGTGCTCCTCGTGTTCCAACTCTCGCACCTCCAGGCCCCGCCGCTACCCCGGACGAGCCCCGAACCGGACGACACCTGGGAGCTGTTCGCCGCGTTCGTCGGCGGCGCCTACGCGGAAGTCATCACCGTCTGGCTGCGCGAGCCCACACCACGCACACCCGAGTCCGTGATCGACATCCTCCTCGCCGCCCTGCCGGCGTGGATGCTCCACCCGAGACCGTCGCCGGCGGTCCGGTGAACTGAACAGGCGGCGCGGGCATCGGGCCGCGCGGTCGCATCGACACACAACACGGAAGCAGAAAGCGAGAGTCGCCATGTCGCAACGAGGTTGGGTCTTCTCCGAAGCCGGCCGCTACCCGGAGCTCCAGGAGCTCCCGGACCCGGTGCCGGGGACGGGTGAAGTCGTGTTGGAGGTGCGGGCCGCGGGACTGTGCCATTCGGACATCGGCATCATCGAAGGTCCGGGCGCGTCTTGGGTCAGCGCTCTGCCGATCGTCCTCGGGCACGAGATCGCCGGCGTCGTCGCCGAGCTCGGGGACGGGGCCGAGGGCTTCGCGGTCGGCGACCGGGTCGCGGTGTCGCTCGGCCCGCACCCGTTCGTGAAGGGAGCGTCCGCGGCGTTCACCTCCCCCGGCCTCGCCTACGACGGCGGCTACGAAGAGAAGGTGCGCGTCAGCACCGCGAAGCTCGTGCGCATCCCCGACACCGTCCCGTTCTCCCAGGCCGCGGGTGCCACCGACTCGGTGGTCACCGCCTACCACGCGGTCAAAGTCACCGGCGAGGTCACCGCCGGAACGGTCGTCGGCATCATCGGTCTCGGCGGCCTGGGACTGAACGCCGCCCGCATCGCGGTCCTGCTCGGCGCCACCGTCTACGGCGTCGACACGAAACCGGATGTCTTCGACACAGCGCTCGCGCAGGGCGTCACCGCCACCTACACCGACGCCGCCGACCTCGCCCAGCACGAACCGGACGTCATCTTCGACTTCGCCGGCTTCGGCACCACCACCGCAGCCGCCATCCAAGCCGTCACCCGCGGCGGCCTTGTCGTGCTCGTCGGTCTCGGCGTGACCGAGGCCACCTTTTCGACCAACGCGATCGTCACGCGCAACGTCGAGCTGCGCGGCTCCATCGGCGGCAGCAAGCAGGACCTCGTCGACGTGTACGAGCTCATCGCCTCGGGGAAGCTGCAACCCCTCATCACCGAGATCCCCTTCGAAGAGATCGGCGACGGGCTGCAGCGACTCCACCAGGGCGGCGTCACCGGCCGCCTCGAGGCCATCATCAACCCCTGAGCTCGAGCGCCGGCGGTGGGCTGGGCGGGTCCGCCGCGGTTCTTGGCGGCCGGCGCGGATGCGGCGATCGGCGACACCCTTGTGAGGCCGCGGGTCGCGCTTACCCGACGGTGTCCAGCGGCCAGCCGGTGTAGGCCTCGGCGAGGTAGGTGCGACCTGCCTCGGACTCGACGACTGAGCGCAGTTCGCCGAGTTGGCGGAGTCGGTCGAAGTCGGATGCCTCGGGGGTGACGTGGAGCATGTTCGTCATCCACCACGAGAAGTGCTGCGCCTTCCAGATGCGGTGCAGCGCCGTGTCGGGGAATGCGTCGATGAGCCGCTCGTCGGCCTCGGTCAGCAGCGCCTGCAGCGCCCGGGCCAGCAGCAGCACGTCGGCGACGGCGAGGTTCATGCCCTTCGCGCCCGTGGGGGGCACCGTGTGGGCGGCGTCGCCGACGAGGGCGATGCGGCCGCGGCGGAGCTCGTGGGCGACAAAGCTGCGGAAGCGCAGCACGTCGCGCTGGAAGATCGGGCCCTCTTTCAGCGTCGTGCCGGGGACGCGGGCCTGCAGCTGGTCCCACAGCTGGGCTTCGCTGAGGGCGTCGGGGTCGGCATCCGGATCGCACTGGAAGTACATCCGCTGCACCGTGGCGCTGCGCTGGCTGATGAGCGCGAAGCCGTCCGGCGAGTTGCTGTAGATCAGCTCGTCGGCACTCGGCGGCGCTTCGGACAGGATGCCGAACCATGCGAACGGGTACTCCCGGAAGTAGCCGCCGCGCGACCCCGACAGCGCCTCCCGCACGATGCTGCGCGAGCCGTCGGCGCCCACGACGAAGTCGGCCTCGATCTCGAGGGCCGCGCCGTCGGCGTCCGTCGCGATGACGCGGGGACGATCGGATGCCGCGTCCTCGACTCGCTCGGCGGTCACTCCGAAGCGGAGGTCCTGGCCCTTGTCGAGTCGCGCGGCGATGAGGTCCTTGAGAGCCTCGTGCTGCGGATACAGCCACACGCCGCGGCCGACGAGCTCGGCGAAGTCGATGCGGTGCCCGTCGCCGGCGAAGCGCAGCTCGATGCCGTCATGACGGCTGCCGACGGTGCGGGCACGGCTGAACTCGCCGAGCGTGTCGAGGATCTCGACGGTGCCCTGCTCGAGGATGCCGGCACGGATCGTGGTCTCGATCTGCTCGCGTGAGCGCTGGTCGATGACGACCGAGTCGATGCCGGCGTTCCCGAGCAGGTGGGAGAGCAGGAGGTGCGGATGGTGGTGGACATGGCGTCTCCTTCGACGTGTGAGCTCGTGCCTGCCCAGTGTGCTCCGCGTCAGCGCAGGCAGTGGAAGGATTCCTGTTCATCGGGAAGTCTATGCATCGCCCCGCGTCACCGGCGGTCCGCGCGCAGCGCGGTCTCGATCGCGGCGGCGGCTGCGCGCAGCGCCGCGATCGCCGGCTCCGTCACTGTCTCGCGGGGGAGCACGACCGACAGCGCCGCCGCGACCTCACCGGCGTCGCGGATCGGCACGGCGACGCCCGTCGAGACGGCCTCGATCGATCCCGGCGCCACGACGACGCCGGTGCGGCGCACCTCGGCGAGCAGGCGCCGCAGGCGCGCGGCATCCGTCACCGTCTCACGCGCGACGGCGCGCAGCGGACCGGCGAGCACGCGCTCTCGCACCGGCGACGGTGCGTACGCGAGCAGCAGGAGACCCGACGAAGATGCGTGCAACGGCAGGCGGCCGGCGATGCGCGTGATGTTCGCCCCGGCGTCGGGGTGCGACAGGCGTTCGAGGAAGAGTGCCTCGTCCTGCTCGAGCACCGCGAGCTGGGTGTGCTGGCGGATCCGTGTCTGGAGCTGCTCCATGTGGGGGAGGGCGGCCTGGCGCAGGCGCAGGGCAGTGGAGCCGCGCAGGGCGAGCTCCCACAGGCGCATGCCGAGGTGCACGCGGCGGTCCTCGTCGCGTTCGAGCAGGCCCGCCGCGACGAGCTCGTCGACGAGGCGGTGCGCCGTCGAGGACGGTAGGCCCGCGCGGCGGCCGATCTCGGACGCCGACTGCATCGACCGCTCGGCCGTGAACGTGTCGAGCACGCGCACGATGCGCTCGGTCATCGAGTCGCCGGAGGGCGAGTTGGCCATGCGCCCAGGATGACACGGCTCCCACGGATGCGGGTCACCGCATGCGCGGCATCCCTGCGCGACGCCGGCGGCGGTAGCCTCGATCCATGTCTTCTCCTGTGCCGTTCGCCGAGACGCGGTGGGAGCCCCTCTGGCCCCGGGCCGTGGCGGACCTGCTCGGTGGGACCTCAGCCCGATGGTGGCTGTCGGGTGGAGTCGCGCTCGATCGGTGGCTCGGCCGGCGGATCCGCGAACGTCCCAACACGGATGTCAGCACGACGGCGGTGGGGTTGGCGCCACTGGTCGAATGGCTGCCGGCCGGGTTCAGCGCGTGGGCGCCCGCCGGCGACGATGCCGTGATTCCCTGGGCTGATGCTCCCGATGTCACCGATCTCCAGCCTGTGCGCGTCCGCGACGAGAGCACCGGCGCCTGGGTGCTCCAGGTGAATGTCGAGGACGGCACGGACGCGGCCTGGGTGTATCGGCGCGACCCGCGTCTGCAGCTGCCGTGGGACCGTGCCGTGCTCGACGTCGATGGCATCCCGACCGGCGCCGCCGAGGTGCAGCTTGTCTGGAAGGCGCTGCGGCCGAGGCCCCAGGACGACCTCGACAAGCATGCCGTTCTCCCCGAGCTCTCCGAGGAGGCGCGCGTCTGGTTCGAGCGTGCCATCCTCTCGATCCACCCGCACTCGAACTGGTCCATCCACGTGCGCAGCCCACTCACCCCGGCGAAGGCCAGCTGGAACCGCACCAAGAGCTAGCTCTCTCGGTACTCGCCGGCGACCACCGCGTCGAGGACCACGGCGCGGAACCACCGCTGCGCGGGGGACAGGCTGCCCTCGAGTCGCGTGTAGAGGGCGACCGGGGTGCTGCGCGCGGGCCAGGGGAGCTCCGCGATGCGAAGGCCGGGGAACCAGCCGCAGAACACCTCTGCGACGTGCCGTGGCAGAAGCACGACGAGATCCGTCGCCTCGAGCACCGCGGGCACGGTCGCGTACTCTTCCACCGTCAGCGTGACCTGGGGCATCAGCACCTGCTCGATCATGGCCTGGAGGGGGTAGACGTGTCCGCCGCGGGCGGAGACCCGGACGAAGCGGCGTCCGGCGAACATGTCCGGGCCCCGTCGGCGGCAGCGGGTGGGCCGCGGAGGAGAGCGCGACATACATCAGGGTGTCCGATGGACATGGCAGGCGTCAGCCGCGTACAGCGTGCCTGCTCGACGGTGAGTAGATCGAGACGAGCCGACGCGACCGGTAGAATCCGATTCGACTACAGTCGACGTGGCGGACTGGGTGATGCGGCCCGGGGGCCGTCGACGGGATTGAATGTGGCGGCGAAGGAGTCGCTGAGTGGGAGTCTCGTGGACAAGATCCAGCCCGGCGAGTCGATGATCAGTCGACTCGTGAGCATCCTGACGGTGTTCGACCGGGAACAGGCCGTCCTGACCGCCGCGGAGATCTCCGCGCAGTCGGGCCTCCCGATCTCGACCACCTACCGTGTGCTCAACGACATGACCCAGTGGGGACTTCTCGAGAAGGACGCCCGCGGGCGATTCCGCACAGGCGTGCGGCTGTGGGAGCTCGCCCTGCGTGGCTCGCGGACGCTCACACTTCGCAATGCCGCGCTGCCGTTCATGGAGGACGTCCAGTACATGGTCCGCCAGCACACGCAGCTGTCGATCCTCGAGGGAACGGACATCCTCTACATCGAGCGGCTCTCCGCACACGTCGGCGTGGTGAACATCACCAGCGTCGCCGGTCGTCTGCCCGCCCGCGTGTGCTCGCCCGGGCTTCTGCTCGCCGCATTCGCGTCCTCGAGCGTGCAGGATCAGGTCATCGCGACCGAGCCGCCGCCCGAGTACTGCGGACCGAACCTGTCGTCCGCCGAGCTGCGCGCGATGCTGGCGCAGATCCGACTGCAGCTGTACGCGCGCGCCGACGGTTGGATCGACAAGGCGGCGTCCGGTGTTTCTGCTCCGATCCGGGACTCCTCGGGCAGCGTCGTCGCGGCGATCTCGGTCATTGTTCCCAACGACGGGACCACCCCGCAACGGACGATCCCGATCCTCCAGACCGCCGCCGTCGGCATCTCGCGGCGACTGGGGTGGCGACCGGACAAGCGTGCCCCGTTCGCCGGCGTCCCGTCGCCGGAGTAAGCGCGCGGCCCGCGGCTCCCACTCGCCGAGAGGGCCGGTCGCGCGCGGCGACGCCACGGCTCTACCGTGACACTGATCGTCGCGACGCAGCGGCAGGGGAGTGCACAATGACGGATGACTTCACGGGCAGGACGCTCCTGCTGACCGGGGCCGCAGGCGGCATCGGCGCAGCGATCGCACGGGAGTTCCTCCGGCTCGGTGCGAACCTCGCGCTCAGCGACCGGCGGGCAGAGGATCTCGACGCTCTCGTCCGCACCCTCGACGGCACTCCCGGGCGGATCGTCCTGCGAGCCGGCGACGCGGCAGCAGCCGACGACGTCGGTGACCTGGTCGACACAGCCGTGCAGGCGTTCGGCGCTCTCGACTTCGTCGTCCCCTGCGCGGGCGTGTTCGAACGTCTCCCGATCGAACAGCTGACGCCGGAGGCGTGGCGGCGCACATTGGGCATCAACCTCGAGGGCCCGTTCGAGCTCGTACGCAGATCGTTGCCGCACTTCGCGCCGGACGCCTCGATCGTGTTCGTCTCGTCGCTCGCCGCCCACCGCGGGCTGCCGACGCACGCCCAGTACGCCGCATCGAAGGGCGGAGTCGTCTCGCTCACGAAGAGCCTCGCGCTGGCTTTCGCGCCGCAAGTGCGGGTGAACGCCGTGGCGCCCGGACTCATCGAGACGCCGATGACCGCGACCCTGCAGCAGTCGGAGCAAGGTCGGCGCACGCTCGCGCAGACGCCCCTCGGACGCGCGGGGCGCCCCGCCGAGGTCGCGTCAGTCGTCAGGTTCCTCTGCAGCCAGGACGCCGGCTACATGACCGGACAGGTGCTGCACGTCAACGGCGGCACCGCCATGGTCGGGTGACGCCCGGCCGGATCCCGGCCGCTACCGCGTCGTGTAGCCGCCGTCGACGACGTACTGCGCACCGGTGATGAACGATGCGCTCTCCGACAGAAGGAACGCGACCAGCTCGGCCACCTCGGCGGGCGCGCCCAGTCGGCCGATCGGGTGCTTGGCGATGATCGCATCGTAGAAGGCGGGCTCGCGACCGGCGATCAGCGGGGTGTCGATATAGCCGGGATGCACCGAGTTGATCCGTACGCCCTTGTCGGCATACCCGAGGGCGGCCGCCTTGGTGAGGCCCGTGACGCCGTGCTTCGCGGTGACGTGGGGGACGACCTCGGCGTCGCCCACGAGGCCGAGTATCGACGAGACGTTCACGATCGCACCGCCGCCCGACGCGATGATCTTCGGGATCTGGTAGTGCAGTCCGTAGAAGACCGAGTTCAGGTTGAGGTCGATGAGCCGCCGGTAGCCGTCGATGTCGATGTCAGCGGCCAGTCCGCGCACCGCCGCACCGCCGACGTTGTTGACGGCGAGGTGCAGGCCGCCGAAGGCCGTCACGGCGGCGTCGACGGATGCTTCGACGCTGGCCGGATCGGTGACCTCGCCGCCGAACGCGGTCGCCGCTCCCCCCGCCGCAACGATCTCCTCCGCCACGGCGGCCGCCGCGTCCTCGCGCAGATCGTTCACGGTGACGGAGGCGCCCTGCCTCGCGAGCGTCGTTGCGATGGCTCTGCCGATGCCCGACCCCCCTCCTGTCACGAGCGCGATCCTGCCTTCGAGCGCGTTGCCCATGTTGCCCGCCTCTCCTCGTCCGCCCGACTGCCGGTGCCGGCGATCCGGTGCTGCCCTCACACCGCCGTGTAGCCGCCGTCGATCACGAGCTCGGACCCGGTGGTGAACGTCGACTCGTCGGAGGCCAGGTAGAGTACGCCGTAGGCGATCTCCTCCGGCTGTCCCTGCCGGGGGAGCGGGTTGCCGCCCACGAGCTGCTCGTAGTACGCCTCGACCCCCAGCGGGCTCATCTCGGCCGACCGGCGGCTCATCCTGGTGTTCATGGAACCCGGGTGGATCGAGTTGACGCGGATGCCGTACTGGCCGTAGCCGACGGCGTCCGCCTTGGTGAGAAGGCGCACGGCGCCCTTCGTCGCGTGATAGAGCGGGACGTTCTTGCCCCCCGTGATGCCGTGGATCGACGAGAAGTTGATGATGCTGCCGCGGCCGGCCTCGATCATGTGCGGGACGACGAACTTCGTCGTGAGCCAGGTGCCCTTGACGTTCACGTCGAAGATCCGGTCGAACTCGTCCGGAGTGGACTCGTGCGAGAGGGAGGCCCGTCCGATGATGCCGGCGGTGTTGACCAGGATGTGGGGGGAGCCGAGCTCCTCGACGACGCGAGCGACGGTCCGCTCGACATCCGCCGGGTCGGTGATGTCGACGACGTAGGACCTCACCGTATCTACATCCCACGGCTCGGTGGCCTCTACCACATCCAGATTCGCAACACGCGCGCCCTCTGCGGCAAGCAGTCGCACCGTGGCTCCGCCGAGGTCGCCGCTGCCGCCGGTCACGATCGCCACTTTCCCTGCGACGCGTCCACGGGTGGTCGGGTTGTCCGTCGTCACTGTCATCTCCTTTGACTGGCGCCCGTCGTCGTCGATGACGGGAAGGACGGCCTCCGCCACGTTAGTCGGGCACCGGTGGACCGTCCGTTCGGTTCTCAGTGAGTGATACGCGAACGCGCTCCCCGGCGACCCGCCTCCGTGATTCGCCGCCGAGCGAACGAGATCGATCTCGGTCACCGAGAACGCCCTTTCGGCTCTCGGCGGCCGCGCCATAGCGTGTGCATCCCGACAATGCCGTCCGCACCACGCACAGGGGAGTGTCAGAAGTGTCCTTCATACCGCGCGTCCCGCCGCCACCTCCAGACTTCCTCTCTCATGGGGCGAACACCGGCGGCTCCGCCTCTCGGGAAGCCGGATCGCGATGATCGTCCAATTGCTGAACGGCCTGGCGTTCGGAGTCCTGCTGCTGGTGCTCTCGTCCGGCCTCGCGCTCATCTTCGGGCTGCGCGGAGTGGTGAACTTCGCCCACGGCGCGTTCTACATGCTGGCGGCCTACCTGGCGATGACCATCTCGGGAACTGTCAACTTCTGGGTGGCGCTCATCGTGACGCCGCTGCTCATGGCGCTGCTCGGCGTCCTCCTCGATCGTTTCGGCCTGCGATACCTCGAGGATCGACCCGCCCTCGACCTGGTGCTCCTCACGTTCGGCGTGGCGCTGGTCATCGGCGACATCGTGCTGTCGGTGTGGGGGAGCCATCCGTACTCGATCAACCCGCCGCCCGGGCTTCAGGGATCGCTCGACATCCTCGGAACGAGCTATCCGACCTATCGGCTGTTCGTGGTCGTGATCGGCCTCGTCGTCGGGACCGCGCTCGTGCTGTGGCTGCGCCTCACCCGCGTGGGGCTGTATGTGCGAGCCTCCAGCACCCGTCGCGTGGCCTCGGGCGTCGCGGGCGTCGACATCGATCGCGTCAGCGCCACGGTCGTAGGCCTGGGCCTCGGCCTTGCGGGTCTTGCCGGCGTCCTCGCCGGCCCCTACCTCGCGCTGACCCCTTCGATGGGACTTGACATCCTCGTGCTCACCTTCATCGTCGTGATCATCGGCGGTCTCGGGAGCATCGTCGGCGCGATGATCGCGGCCCTGGCGCTGGGCATGATCAACAGCTTCGGATCGGTCTACATCCCGGATGTCGCGCAGTACGTCCCCTACGTGCTCATGCTGGCCGTGCTGCTCGTGCGGCCGCTGGGCGTCGCCGGAGCGAGGAGCCACTGATGAGCAACGACACGTCCCCGGCGACGATCGCGCCACGCAGCGGCCGCCCCGCGACCGCACCGAGACGCGGAAAGCGGATCGCCGGCGAGCCGGTTCGCGCGAAGGCGATCGTGTGGGCGGCCGTCACGGTGCTCGGCATCGGCGTGCCGTTCGTCGCGAGCACCTACTACACGCAGATCCTCACCCACGGGGTCGTGGTCGGCATGCTCGCGTTGAGCATCGGATGGCTTCTGCAGAAGACCGGGCTTCTCTCATTCGGGCACGCGGCGTTCTTCGGACTGGGCGCCTACACCGTGACGCTGACCTCGCTGCGCTGGGAGGTCAGCGCACCCGTCGCGATCCTCGTCGCCGTGCTCATCACCACGACCTTCGCCATCGCGATCGGCGCCATCATCGTGCGGGTTTCGGGCATCGCCTTCGCAATGCTGACGCTCGGCATCGGACAGCTCCTGTATCTCTACAGCACCCTCAACCGCGATCTGACCAACGGCACGGACGGCCTCATCGCGTCCTTCCGCGGCAACGTCTTCGGAGTGGATGCCGCGATGCTGACGGACCCGAAGTCCGCCTGGCCCCTCGTGTGGATCGCCCTCATGCTGGTCGTCGCGCTGCTGTGGGCGGTCGGCCGCACCCCGCACGGAAGATGGCTGACCGCCATCCGCGAGAATGAGGAGCGCGCACGGTTCTCAGGAGCCCCCACCTACTGGCCGAAGCTCGCGGCATACGCCCTGTCCGGCGCCATCGCGGGGATCGCCGGCATCCTCTCCGCGCTCACCATCGGCCTGGTATCCCCCGCGAACCTGCATTGGAGCACGTCTGGGAACGCGTTGATCTACGCGATGCTCGGCGGGACGGGGACGCTGTGGGGGCCGGTCGTGGGCGGCGTGTCGCTGACCTCTCTCGAGTCGGCGTTGTCGGGCAGCACCAACTACCACGCGATCATCGGGTTGGCCCTGATCCTCGTCGTCGTCTTCGCGCCGGGCGGGATCTCGGGGCTGGCGACGCGGTCGTGGTCCTTTCTGCGCAAGGTCACGAGGAGGCGAAGCGATGCTTGAGATCCAGGGACTGTCGTTCGCCTATGGCGGCGTGCGAGCAGTGAACGGAGTGGACCTGGTCGTCCACGAGGGCGCCATCCACGGCCTCATCGGCCCGAACGGCGCAGGCAAGACCACCACGATCGACCTCATCTGCGGGGCGAAGAAGCCTACGACCGGCACGATCCTGTTCAAGGGGCACGACGTCACTCGCGCGACGCCGCGCTCCCACCGCAGGGCGGGCATGGCGCGTTCGTTCCAGAGGATCAGCGTGTACCCGGGACTCAGCGTGCGAGAGCAGCTGGACCTGGCCGCGTGGGCGGTCGGAGAGGAGGACGTCGACTCGATCGTCGAAGCGCTCGACCTCACCGGCGTGATCGACCAGCGGTGCGAGAGCATCAGCTACGGTGAGCAGCGCAGGGTCGACATCGCACTCGCGCTGGTCGGCGCACCGACCCTGGTGCTGCTCGACGAGCCGGCGGCCGGACTCTCTCGCGATGAGAGCATCACCCTCGCCGACCACCTCGCCGGTCTCGCGCAGGAGCGCGGCACGACGATCCTCCTCGTCGAGCACCACCTCGAGGTCGTGTTCCGGATCTGCGACCGGCTCACCGTGCTCGATCTCGGCCAGGTGATCGCCGACGGCGCACCGGACGAGATCCGCAAGGATCCACGAGTGATCGACGCCTATCTGGGAGCATCCGCATGACCTCGGTCCTTGAATTCGACTCCGTCCGCGCCTTCTATGAAGACGCCCTCATCATCGACGGTGTCAGCCTCACCGTCGACGAGGGAGAGTGCCTTGCGCTTCTGGGCCCGAACGGGGTGGGAAAGACCACCACGCTCAACTCGATCTACTCGATCGCCCATGTCCGCGGCGGGAGCATCGCCGTGGGAGGGCGTCGCCTGCGCACCCGGAAAGCGCACGAGCCGACCCGCCTGGGCGCCTCGCTGGTGCCGCAAGGACGATGGATCATCCCCAACCTCAGCGTGGAGGAGAACCTCATCCTCGGCTCCGCCTCGGGCCGGCGCGGCCACTGGAACCTCGCACGCGTGTACGAGATGTTTCCCGACCTCAAGGGACGCCGGGCATCGCCGGGCACGGCCCTCAGCGGCGGTCAGCAGCAGATGCTGGCGATCGGGCGGGCGCTGATGGCGAACCCGCTGGTTCTGCTCCTCGACGAGCCCTCCGAAGGACTCGCCCCCGTGATCATCGATCGCCTCGGCGACGCGCTCTCCCAGCTACGTGAGGAGGGCACGTCGATGCTCCTCGTCGAACAGCGCCTCGACCTCGTGCTCCGGCTGTCGGACCGATTCGCCGTCATGTCGAAGGGAACGATCGTCAGCACCGGGCGGACGTCCGACGTCGGCCCCGCCGAGCTCAAGGACTACGTCGCACTCGTCTAGAGAGCCGGCAAGGCCGCCGGCTCCCAGCAGAAAGGAAAGACACGTGAACAAGAACGGAATGAGGCTCGTGGGCATCGCGAGCGCGGTAGTGCTCGGAGCGTCCCTGGTCGCCTGCAGCAACGACCCATCCGGCGTCGACGACGCCGACGGCGAGAAGGAGCCGATCCGCATCGCGTTCATCGCGCCGGAGTCCGGTGCCCTGGCGACGCTCGGAGAGGACCAGCGGGCGGCGCTGGAGTTCGCCGTGAAAGAGGCCAATGCGAACGGCGGCGTCGACGGACGTCGGGTCGAGTTCGTGACTGCGGACAACCGCGGCACACCCGAAGGAACGGTGAGCGCCGCCCAGCGGCTCGTGCGCGAGGAGAACGCGCCGTTCATCACGGGGCCGGTGGCAAGCCCCGACTCCCTCGCCCTGATCCAGCAGCTCAAGGCCCTCGACGCGCTCTACGTCGGCGCGCAGAGCCAGGGGAACGCGCTGACCGGGGAGTCCTGCAACCCCCGCTACTTCCGCGCGACGTACAGCGACAGCATGGTGAACGCGGGGCTCGAGATCTGGGCATCCGACCGGCCGGAGCGCGACTGGGAGACGATCGGCTCGGACTATTCCTACGGCCGCGACTCCACGGCCGAGTTCGCCCGGGCGATCGACGAGCTTGGCGGAACGGCGCGCAACGACGTCTTCGCCCCCCTCGGGACGACCGACTTCGCGCCCTTCCTCGACCGGCTCGCCCCCGCAGAGGGTCTGCTCACCGCGATCCCCGGGAACGATGCTGTCACGTTCTTCCAGCAGGGGCTGCAGTTCGGCGCCTTCGACCAGTACGAGACGGTGGTGAGCAACTCCGGCATGAACACGACGACGATCGCGGCCGTCGGCGAGGGCACGATCGGGTTCTGGGGCGCGGTGACGTGGAGCGAGACGCTCGACACGCCCGCGACGAAGGCCTTCGTGGACGCATACCGGGAGGAGACCGGGGACTACCCGGGATCGTACGTCGGCCAGAGCTACACCGCCATCCAGATGCTCTTCGCGGGCATCGAGAAGGCGGGCAGCATCGATCGTGCCGAGGTGGCCAAGGCCATGCAAGGCATGACCTTCCAGGGACTGCAGGGCGAGCTCACGGTGCGCGCCGACGACAATCAGCTTCTGGTGCCGGTCGTCGTCAGCCAGGTCGAGGAGATCGACGGACGCCTGCAGTTCGCCGCGAAGACGGTCATCCCGGGGGAGGATGCCTCGCCGAGCGCGTCGCCCGACTGCACGATGACCGAGCCCTGATCGCGAGGAGCACGATATGTCGACCGAGTACGACCGCGACGACACCTCCCGGAGCCTGGAGGACAGGCTCCGGGAGGTGGAGGACCGGCTTGCGATCCTGCAGATCGAGGGCGCCTACAGCTCGACGTACGACGGCGGGCGAGGCCGCGACTGGGCGGCCCTGTTCACCGAGGACGGCATCTACCAGGGAAGACGTCTCGACGGCATGGCCGAGCAGAACTTCGTCCAGGGCCGGGAGGCGCTCGCCTCTTTCTGCGATTCGAACCGGATCCGGTGCATCCACTACCTCAGCGTCCCCGAGCTGTCGATCGCTGGCACCGAAGCCACCGGGCGGGTGAACTTCACGTTCCGGGGCTTCGGCGTCGATGGCTACGGGCGGGTGAACGTGACCGAGGCGGAAGGCTACTACGACGTCGCGTATCGGCGCACCGCCGAGGGCTGGCGGATCCGCCGGAGGTTCACCGTCTACTTCGAGCGCGGGCAGCGCACGGCGTTCGGGTACGAGCCGAGCTATGCACCGTTCGAGACCGAGAACCCGGTCCCAGAGGATGCTGCCGGCGGCTTCCAGGATCGCCGCTAGCACTTCGTTTTCGGTCAGTGCGAACGCCCCTCCGCCGATCGGTGAGGGCGACCGATAGTAGACCAACAACTCATTCGGGAGTAAAGGACAACGAGGTCATGAACAGTCTGATCGACACGCCGGTCGCCATCGAGCCACGAGTGCTGGACGCAGTCGTCGTGGGTGCAGGGTTCGGAGGCATCTACGCGCTGCACCTGCTTCGAGGCCAGGGACTCCGGGTCGCCGTGCTCGAGGCCGCCGACGCCGTGGGAGGCACGTGGTACCACAACCGGTACCCGGGAGCTCGCTGCGACATCGAGAGCCTCGACTACTCCTACTCCTTCTCCGACGAGCTTCAGCAGGAATGGGTGTGGGCAGAGCGGTACGCGAGTCAGCCCGAGATCCTCGCCTACATCAACCACGTGGTCGACCGCTTCGACCTGCGCACGGACATCCAGCTGGGCGTTCGGGTGGTGTCCGCCGAGTTCGACGAGCCGCGCGGTCGCTGGCTGGTGACCACCGACAGCGGCGACCGCTACGACACGAAGTACTGCGTCATGGCCACCGGCGTGCTCTCGGCCGTGCAGGTGCCCGACCTGGAGGGTCTCGAGCACTTCTCCGGGCGCTGGTACCACACCGCCGACTGGCCCGAGGGTTTGGCGGACTTCTCGGGCGATCGGGTCGCGATCATCGGCACCGGGTCGTCGGGCACCCAACTGATCCCGGTGATCGCCGAAACCGCCGCCCACCTGACGGTCCTGCAGCGCACGCCGAACTTCTGCATGCCGGCGCGCAACGAACCCCTGTCGGATGCGGATCAGGCCCGGTGGAAGGCGAACTATCCGGAGCGGCGGCGTATCGCTCGAGCATCGAGCAACGGGCACAACCAGCCCGCGAACAATCAGTCAGGACGGGACGTGAGCTCGCGGGAGCGGCTCGAGGAGTTCGAACGGCGCTGGAACCTCGGCGGCCACTACATGCTCCGGGCGTTCAACGACATCCTCATCGACGAGGACGTCAACGACGCGGCATCCGAGTTCGTCCGCGACAAGATCCGCACGATCGTGAAGGACGCGAAGACCGCCGAGGCGCTCCTGCCCCGGATGTACCTCGGCACGAAGCGGCTGTGCACCGGCACCGACTACTACGAGACCTTCAACAGGCCCAACGTCGAGCTCGTCGACGTCAAGGCGAACCCGATCGTCAGGGCGACGGAGTCCGGCATCGAACTCGAGGACGCCACGGCCGTCGATGCCGACGTCATCGTGTTCGCCACCGGATTCGACGCGATGACGGGGTCGCTGTCGCGCATCGACATCAAGGGCCGGCACGGGCTCACCCTGCAGGAGAAGTGGGAGCACGGACCTCGCACCTACCTCGGTCTGATGATCGAAGGATTCCCGAACCTGTTCCTCGTGGCCGGTCCTGGCAGCCCCTCGGTGTTCAGCAACATGGTGACCTCCATCGAGCAGCATGTCGAGTGGATCGCCGGCTGCATCGCCGACCTCGAGTCCGAGCGTGTCGCGACGATCGAGGCGACGGCGGATGCCGAGCAGTTCTGGGTCGATCACGTCAACGAGACGGCGGACAAGACCCTGTACGGCCGGTTCAAGAACTCCTGGTTCTACGGAGCGAACACTCCCGGCAAGCCGCAGGTGTTCCTCCCCTATGTCGGGGGCGTCGGCCCGTACGTGGAGCGGATCACGAAGGCGGCGCGAGACGGCTACGACGGCTTCACGCTCACACCGCTGCAGAAGGCGGTGCCGCAGACGGAGCATGCGTCGGCCCGGTGAACGCCCGGGGGCTCGTCTGTCCCCCCGGGTCGCGCCCGGCTCACGCGACGTCGCCCCCGGACGTCACGTCAGGGAGGACGCGTTCGAGGACTCGAACCGCGCGCGCGACCACGAGCCGATGTCGTCGATGGCCCGCTGAGCCTGGGGGATGATCCCGAGAAGGCCGGCGAACCCGTGGACCATGTCCGGATGCCGCGACACCGCGACCGGCACCCCGGCCTCCTTGAGGGCCTCGGCATAGAGCAGGCCCTCGTCGCGCAGCGGGTCGTGATCGGCGATGACGAGGAAGGTGGCGGGCAGACCCGCGTGGGTGGCGAGGCGAAGGGGCGTCACTTCGGCCCGGGTGCGTTCGGCGACGTCGGGGACGTACTGGTCCCAGACCCATTCCATGTCCGCCCCCGAGAGCAGGGGGGTCACCTCGTAGGTCTCCGCGTACGACGGGCGGGTGGTGTCGCTGTCGAGCACCGGATACGCCAGCGCTTGAAGGACGACCCGTCCCGCGCCCGAGTCGCGATCGACCGCAGCGCAGTAGGCGGCGAGATTGCCGCCTGCGCTGTCGCCCGCCACGCCGATAGGGGAGTCCGGGTAGGCCGTGGCCACCCACGCGAGCGCCGACCGTGCGTCGTCGTGGGCGGCCGGAAATGCGTGCTCGGGGGCTAGGCGGTAGTCGACGCTGATCACGCGCGCGCGTGACGTCGCCGCCAGCTCGCGCATCAACCTGTCGTACGTGTTGACGCTGCCGATCACCCAGCCGCCGCCGTGGAAGAACAGAAGCGTTCCGATGGGGTCGGCGGTGTCGTGGTACACGCGTGCGGGGATGCCGCCGTCGCCGCCGGGGATCACGACGTCCTCCACGCGTCGGATCGGACGGCCGGGTGGGGCGCTCTGCGCGCGGAGCTCCAGCATGGCGCGACCTTCCTGCGGCGATCCCAGCCGGAGCGGCTGCCTTCCCGCAGACGCGGTGGTCAAGAGGTACTCCGTCAGCACCGGATCCAGCATGGAGACCCCCTCGGTCTTCGTCGACATGGTGAGCGATCCGGCCACGTCGCTGCTCGCGATCAGCCAGGTCCTTCCATCCTGGGGCGTGCCGATGAGTGGGCGCCGCCGCGTTCTCGGTCACCGGAAATCGGCTCGGTCACCGGAGATCGACTCCGTCGAATGGGAAGCAGGCGCTCATCACGTCTCTGCGACCGTGAAGTCGACGGAGACGATCTGCGCGCTGAATGTCGCGGACAGGGCGATCAGAGGCAGGTGAGCGGGATGCACCCCATACCCGTCGAGGGCGTCCCGCGAGTCGAAGTCGGCGACCAGAGCGTGGTCCCAGGAGCGCTCCAGATGGAGAATGTCGGGTCCATGGCTGAGCGCGCGCAGGCCCGGCACGGCACCGAGGAGCCCGTCGATCCCTTCGCTCCACTGCTGCACGGCAGACTCGTCGTGGCCCTCGACGAATCGGAAGAACACGATGTGCCGGATCATCGCGGCGCCGCCGCCGGCTCGGATCGCTCGAGACCCGCGACCGTCCTCCCCGCGAGGTAGCCCATCGTCATGATGGGACCGAGGGTGGCGCCCGCGCCCGGGTAGCCGGCCCCGTAGGCGTTCTCGGTGGAGTTGCCGACCGCGTAGAGTCCCTGGATCGCCACGCCATCCGTGTCGATGACCCTTGCGAGACCATCTGTGGCGATTCCGCCGCTCGTGCCGAAGCATCCGTTCACTACCGCGAGGGCGTAGAACGGGCCGGTGTCGAGCGGTGCGAGGCTCGGATTGGGGTAGGGGTTCTCGTCGTCGCCCCAGTAGCGGTCGTAGGCGCTGACGCCGCGGCCGAAGTCGGGGTCCTCGCCCTTGACCGCGTGCTCGTTGAAGCGCTCGACGGTGGCCGTGAGTGTGTCTGCCGGCACGTCGATCTTCGCGGCCAGCTCCTCCAGGGTCGCGGCCTCGACGAGCCACTCCGGCGTCGGCTGGCCGGCCCGGTGGGTGAGCAGGCCGTAGTTCTCGAGGTAGCGCTGGTCGAAGACGATGTGCACCGGAGAGTTCAGGGGACGGTAGTTGGCGGAGTCCCAGGACTGCAGCGACCGAGCGAGGTCATTGTAGTTCTGCGACTCGTTCGCGAAGCGCTTGCCGTCCCGGTTGACCATGATCGATCCGGGTCCTTGCCGCTCGAAGCGGAGCAACGTCCCGATCTGCCTGCCGTCGCGCAGGTCGCCCGGAATGATCGACATGGGCGCCCACCACGCGTTGCGCAGACCGCCGAAGCTCGCGCCCACTCGTTGGGCGAGCCGGTACCCGTCGCCCTCGTTGGTCGGCGGGGAGCACTTGGTGAAGATGCGCGCGGCGAGCATGCTGTCGGCGAGCTTGTCATCCCATTCGAATCCTCCCGCGGCGATGACGACCCCGTCCCGCGCCGAGATCGTACGGTCGCCGACGGTCACGCCGGCGATGCGCCCGCCGTCGGTGACGAGCCTGTCGGCGCGCGCGTCCACCGCGATCGTCACGCCGAGTGAGACGTTCGCGGCCAGCAGCGACGCGACGAGAGCCTGGCCCTTCGCCACCTTGCCGTCGGTCTGGCGCTGCGTGAGCTCGTCGATGGGGAACCTCGTGAAGGCACCCCATCGTTCGTACTCCTGCATCGTGAACGGGAGCCGGCCGTCCACCCGTACCAGGGGTCGCAGTGATCCGAGTGCGCTCTCGGCGTCGAAGAGCGCCGGCTCGATCGTGCGCCCTCCCGGGCGGGAGCCGGCCAGGTGCAGGCAGTAGTCGGGAAAATCCTCGAGGAAGATGAACCTCAGGCCGAGCTCGTCCTCGACGAACCGCAGCATCTCATCGCCCCGCGTGACGGCCGCGTCGAGCAGCTCGTCCCGACCGCGGCCCCGACCCACCTCGCGGACGTAGACGGCGGCATCCTCGACGGAGTCCTCGAGCCCGGCGGCGCGGGCGAGGTGATTGGCGCCGATCCAGAGCATCCCGCCGGAGACGGCCGAGGTGCCGCCGATGAGCGAGGCCTTCTCGAGGACCAGCACGCTGCGCCCCGCATGCGCTGCGGTCGCGGCGGCGGTCAATCCACCTGCTCCCGAGCCGAGCACGATGACGTCGTACGCGTCCTTCTCGGTACCGGTGATGATCTCCACGGGCATGGCTCCTGTCCTCCTTGACGCACCACGATCTCCGTTGTCGTGATGACTATGCACAGCTTGCCTGTGACATTGACGACGTTGGTCGATCTTCCCGTTCAGCGGAAACGTCGTTGGGGCGAGACGGTCGCGCGGCTCTCCGCCGTCAGACGGTGTCTCCGAGTACGCGTGAGATGCCTCGGGCGGCGGTCTTGAGGGCCGGGACGGTCGAGCTCAGATCCTCCTCCCCGCGGTGCACGATCACGTTGAGGGCGGCGACGGCCCTGTGCCCGCGCTCGAAGACCGGCACGGCGATGCCGGTGGACTCGGGGATGATGATGCCGGGGACGGAGGCGTATCCGAGGGTGCGGATCTCGGCGAGCTTGCGGCGCAGCAGGACGGGGTCGGTGATCGTCTGGTCGGTGTAGCGCCTCAGCTCCTGCGAGAGCATGTAGTCCTGGTAGTCGGGAGTCGAGTGGGCAAGCAGCACCAGGCCCGAAGAGCACGCGTGCACGGGGAGGCGTCCGGCGACGGTCGCGATGTTGCGGGTCTTCGAGTGCGAGGAGAGACGCGTGAGGTAGAGGACCTCGTCATGGTCGAGCACGCCCAGCGTGGTGTGCTGCTGGACCACGGCATGCACGTCCTCCATGTACGGCAAGGCGCGTTCGGCGAGGCCGGCTTCGCTCGAGCCCCGAGAAGCCAGCTCCCAGAGCCTGCGTCCGAGGCGGATCCTGCGGGTCTCGTCCCGCTCCAGGAACCCGCTGTCGACGAGTTCTGCCACGAGCCGGTGCGTCGTGCTGAGCGGGAGGTCGACCGCACGCGCGAGTGCAGAGACGGTGAGCGTCGGCTGGCGGGCTCCGAAGGCCTCGATGATCCGGACGACACGCGAGACGACCGTCTCGCCTGCTCGTGAGTTCGCCATTCGTGCCCGTCGCGCCGTGCTAGGCGGGCCGCTCCGCCTGCGTGGGTTCCTCGCTCGGAAGACAAGACCGCATTCGGTCCAATGTTAGTCGACGTGGTTGCCATAGCCGCGATGAGATGGCACAACGGTCCAACCAACCACTGTTTCATCTGTTTCGTTTCGTCGCGAGTGTGCAAAGGAGCACTGATGGCCATCAAGCTTCCGGTATCCGGCAAGACCGTCAACATCGATTTCGACCCCGCGGAGGTGCGTGCCCGCTACGCGCAGGAGCGCGAGCGCCGTCTCCGCCCAGAGGGCATCAAGCAGTTCGTCGAGGTCGCGGGCGAGTTCAGCCACCTCGACCGCGATCCGCACGCCGATCCGATCTCGCGGGATCCTCTCGACATCACGACCGACGTGCTCATCATCGGCGGTGGATTCGGCGGTCTCGTGACCGGCGCGCACCTGCGCGACGCGGGGTTCGACGACATCACGATCATCGAGCAGGGCGGGGACTTCGGCGGGACGTGGTACTGGAACCGCTACCCCGGGGTGCAATGCGACATCGAGTCCTACATCTACCTTCCGCTGCTGGAGGAGACCGGATACGTCCCGACCGAGAAGTATGCCCACGGTGCCGAGATCTTCGAGCACGCGCAGAGGATCGCCCGTCACTACGACCTCTACCGCGCCGCACTGTTCCAGACCAGGGTCACCGACGTGACGTGGCACGACGACTCGGGTACCTGGGTGGTGACGACAGACCGCGGGGACCGCGTCGAGGCACGCTTCGTCGTACGGGCGAATGGCCCGATGAACAAGCCGCGACTGCCCGGCATCCCCGGCATCGCGGGCTTCCAGGGCCGCGTCTTCCACACCAGCCGGTGGGACTACGCGTACACCGGCGGTCATTCCAGGGGCGAGCTGAGCAACCTCCGCGACAAGCGGGTGGCGGTGATCGGCACGGGGGCTACGGGGATCCAGGTCGTCCCTTATGTCGCACGCGATGCGAAGGAACTGTACGTCGTGCAACGCACCCCCAGCGCGGTCGACACGCGGCGCAACCGGCCGACCGATGCCGAGTGGGCGCAGAGCCTGGCACCGGGTTGGCAGCGCGAGCGGATCGACAACTTCAACCGGAACATCGGCAACGACTTCCAGGATGTCGACCTCGTCCAGGACGGGTGGACCGAGCTCTTCCGTGCCTACCTGGGCGAGGCGCTCGTCGACTCGATCGACGCGCTGCCCCCCGAGGACACGTCGGCGCTCGCCTCGATCAGCGATCTCGTCGTCATGCAGCCGATACACCGGCGGATCGAGACCATCGTCAAGGACAAGGCGACGGCGGAGGCGCTCAAGCCCTGGTACGGTCGCAGGTGCAAGCGGCCTGCATTCAACGACGGCTATCTCGAGTCGTTCAATCGGGACAACGTCACCCTGCTCGACTCCGCCTCCGGCGTCGAGCGGATCACCGAGACCGGGCTTGTCGTGAACGGCGTGGAGCACGAGGTCGACGTCATCATCTTTGCCACCGGCTTCGAGACGGGCACATACTCGGCAAAGCGCTTCGGCTACGACGTCCACGGAAAGGACGGCGTCACCCTGAGCGCGCACTATGCCCATGGCCTGCGCACACTGCACGGGTTCTTCAGCCATGGCTTCCCGAACTTCTTCGAAGAAGGGCTCAGCCAGAACGGCTACATCGTGAACTTCACCTTCATGCTCGATCAGAAGGCGAGGCACATCGCGCGGATCATCGAGCACGCGCGGGACAACGGCATCTCCCGCATCGAGCCGACCGCCGAGGCCGAGGCCGCGTGGGTGGAGACCGTCCACGCGAAAGGCGCGATCCGTCAGGCATACTTCACCAACTGCACTCCCGGCTACTACAACGGAGAAGGAAACCTCGACGAAGGCTTCTTCAAAGACGTCTACCCCTCCGAGCTGGATTTCTGGGCGCTGATCGACGACTGGTGGGCCGACGGCCGGCTCGAGGGCTTGCAGTTCACTCGAGAGGCCGCACTGACGCCGAACGCGGGCTGATCCAAGCCCGGAGGCGGAATCGACAAGCGAGGAGAGCACGATGACACTTGATGCGGACGCCCAGGCAGTCGCAGACCGGCTCGAGCAGTTCCTGCCGAACGGCCTGTCGGGATTGGGGGTGCAGGGCGCAAGGACGTTCTTGGCCCAACTGGCCGCAGCTTCGCCACCACCACCCGAGATCCACGAGGTGACCGATCGCACGATTCCCGGCCCGCGCGGCGAGATCCCGATCCGCGTGTACCGACCCAGCGACGACCGCGACCTGGCTGTCCTCGTCTACTTCCACGGCGGCGGCTGGGCGACCGGCGATCTTGAGGGAGGGGTCGATAGGCTCGCTCGGAAGCTGAGTGAGCAGGCCGGGATCGTCGTCGTGTCGGTCGACTATCGGTTGGCGCCTGAACATCCGTTCCCGGTGCCGTTCGACGATGCCTTCGCCGCGGTCGAGTGGGTGGCGGCGAACGCCGAGAGCATCGGCGCAGACCGTGACCGGATCGCCGTGGGCGGTGACAGCGCCGGGGCGAATCTCGCCGCAGCCATCACGCTGCGCGCCCGGGATGCCGGAGGCCCGGACATCCGCTTCCAGCTGTTGGCCTATCCGATCACCGAGTACGCGGTCGAACGCCCTTCGTGGATCGAGAACGCCGATGCCCCACTGCTCACGACCGCCGATGTGCTGTGGTTCTGGGACAGATACCTCGCGGACGAGGCCGATCGAGCCAATCCGCTGGTCACGCCGTCGAACGCGGACTCGCTGGCCGGGCTTCCGGCTGCGTTCATCCTGACGGGGGAGCACGACCCGATCCGGGACGACGGGGAGAACTATGCGAGGCTGCTCGAAGAAGCAGGCAACGACGTGGTTCAGCGTCACTATTCAGGCGTCTTTCACGGATTCTTCACGATCGCCGGCATCGCCAAGAGCGACGAAGCCGTTGCGGATGCGGTCGCGCAGTTGAATCGGAACCTCGGCCGGTCGTGAGTCCGCTCGTTCTCACGGACAGTGAGAGTATTCCGTCCAATGGGAGATGACCCGTACGCGGGCCTGGCTCAGGCTTAGCTGGGATGGTGCAGATCGGCCGCCAGATGGGGCGGCGCGGCCAGGTCTCGAACCGAGGATCGATGTCGATCGAAAGGCAGAACTACGTGGGCGGCAAGACAGTGGAGTGTGACGTGCTGGTCGTCGGATCCGGCGCCGCGGGGCTGGCGGCTGCGATCAAGGCGGCGAGCCAGGGTCTGGACGTTATCGTGGCCGAGAAAGAAGAGTACTTCGGCGGCACGGCCGCGATCTCGGCGGGTTGGGCGTGGGTGCCAGGCAATAAGCAGGGCGTCGCCGAGGGTGACACCCGCGAGGAGGTCGAGACTTATCTGAAGAGTCTCTCGCCGGATGACTACGACGAGGCGGGTGTCGCGGCGTTCCTGGACACGGTCCCCGAGGCCATCGACTTCTTCGAGAACGAGACCGAGGTGCGCTTCACCTATCCGGAGAAGGCCCCGGACTATCAGATGGACCTCCCCGGCGCGCGGGCATCCGGGCGTGCGATCATCCCGCAGGATGTCGATGCCCGCTACCTGGGCGAGAACCGCCTGAGGGTGCAACCGTACATGAGCAGCTACACCGTGTTCGGGTACATGCCGCAGGTCGGCCCCGACATCGCCCAGTTCTTCCTCGTCAACCGGTCACTGAGATCGTTCGTGTATGTGGCGCGCAAGCTGCTGCGCACGTGGTTCGACACCGCGGTCTACCGTCGCGCATACATCCGCACCAACGGCAACGCGCTCATCAGCCGCATGGTCAAGACCGCCGCGGACCTGGGCGTGCGACTGTGGACCTCCACCCCGGCGCTGGCGGTGAAACGTGGCGACGACGGCGTCATCGACGCCGCGGAGCTGGGCGGGGAGCACCAGGGCACGGTGCGGGTGCGGCTCGGCGTGATCCTCGCGTCTGGCGGGTTCTCGGGCGACCGGGAGCTGCGCAAGCGGTACTTTCCGCACGACCCCAAAGGCGACGACCACTTCACCCCAACGATCGGGCACCGTGGCGACAGTGTGAAGATCGCCCGGGCCGTGGGCGGCTACATCGACGACACCGTACACAGCGTGGGCTCGTGGGCGCCGGTCACCGTGTTCCGCTATCAGAGCGGCAGGCAGCGTCTCTATCCGCACCTGCGCGCGTTCGGACTGCCGGGACTGATTGCGGTCGACCGCTACGGGAAGCGGTTCGCGAACGAGTCGTGGTCGTACCACGACTTCGGCGGCGCGATGATCGCCCACAACGCCGGTGAGGACAAGACGTTCGGGTACGTCATCGGCGACGCGAAGGCGATGCACAAATACGGCATCGGCTACGCCAAGCCCTGGCCGATGCCGCGCGACTACTTCTACCGCATCGGCTATCTCACCAAGGGCAGGACACTGGACGACCTGGCCGCGAAGATCGGCGTCGACCCGGACGGTCTGAAGGAGACGATCGCCGAGTTCAACGTCGGCGCAGCGGTCGGGGAGGATCCGGTGTTCGGGCGCGGCTCGAACTGGTATCAGAACTTCAAGGGCGACCCGACCCACAAGCCGAACCCGAACCTCGAGCCCCTCGACAAGGGCCCCTACTACGCGGCCAAGGTGCAGATGGGCGATCTGGGCACGTTCGCCGGCCTTGCCGTCAACGACCGCTCCGAAGTGATCACCGAAGACGGCGCCGCCATCCCCGGCCTCTACGCCGTCGGCGCCGCGGCGGTCAGCGTCTTCGGAGGCGGCTACCCCGGATACGGGTCGCACATCGGCCCCGCCCTGGTCTTCGGATACCGAGCGGGCCGTGACATCGCGGCGCACGCGTCCGATCGGCAGGCCGACCTCGAAACGAGGGGAGAAACGCGCGTCGGTAAGAAGTAGGGCGGCGCAATGGTCCAACCTCCCAAAGGCGGGCAGCGGTAGGATAGGGGCTGTGAGCAAAGGCGGAGCAGGCACTTCGCCGCAAACAGTGGGAGCTCGATTGGCAGAGGAAGCCTCGAACAAGGGTGTCAGGTTCGCGCCGGCGAAACCGCGGCGAGCCTTCGACGACATCATCGAGCAGGTACGCGACCTCCTACAGTCGGGTGAGCTCAAGCCGGGCTCGAAGCTTCCCAGCGAGCGTGACTTCGCCGAGCAGCTCTCGGTGAGCCGCAATACCGTGCGCGAGGCGTTGCGGATGCTGGAGGTCGCGGGCCTCGTCACCCTCAAGCGGGGGGCAACCGGAGGAGCCTTTGTCGCCGGCTCGAACTCGGGGGCGGTTTCGCGAGGGCTCGTCGACGGAATGAATCTCACGCAGTTCTCCCTCGCCGACATCATCGAGGCCCGGATTGGACTAGAGACCCTCATCGTGGCGAAGGTCTGCGAGCGCGCGAGCGACGAAGAGTTCGACGAGCTCGAGGAGATCATTCAACGCGCGAGCACCATCTCCTCCGAGGTCGACTGGCCCGGAAGACTGGCGGCTCACCTGCACTTCCACGAACGGCTGGCCGACCTCACCCAGAATCCGCTCTTGCCGATTCTGTTCAAGCCGCTCCTGGAGCTGGCTGGGAGCGTGTCGATGCGTCTGGGCCCATTCGGCGATGACTTCATCGCGGAGTCTCGCTACCGTTTGCTGGCGGCCCTCCGGTCGCGCAACGCCGACGCCGCGATCGAAGAGCTGAACGCCTACCTCTCGCTTCTGTACGAGCGCTGGGTGAACAGGCCGATCGACAGCTGATCTGTGCTCGCTCAGACGAGCGCGGGGCCGCCGGAGCATCTCTTGACGGATCGCGAGTCGTCGTGATCCGCGCTGCCCACGGCGCCGTGAACGCACGGTCTGCGCGTATGTGTAGGGGCGTCCAGACGGCGTCGAGCCGTGCATTCGGTGCCGGCGGCGATGACGACGGCGGGGATCTCGCGGTGCGCGTGTTGACACGGGGCGCATTCATCATCCATACTCGGTCAATGGATGGACCAAAGGTGGTTTCCTTGGGCTGAACGCCCTTGGGATGGGGGCGCTGCCGTCCGGTTACCGCCTTCCACGAGGACTCAATGAAGAGGATCGATGTCACACAGCACTCTAAGAAAAGCCGTCCGGCGGATGCCGGTCGTCGCGCGCATTCTTGAGCACGGTTCCACGGCCGGGGCGAGGAAGCAGCGTCAGCGATGATCCCGCCGCTGCTCAACGGGCTTGCCTTCGGGATGCTCCTGCTGGTGCTCGCCTCCGGTCTCGCCCTCATCTTCGGGCTCCGCAACGTGGTCAACTTCGCACACGGTGCGCTCTACATGCTGGGTGCATACATCGGCGTCACTGTCACGGAGTGGACCAACTACTGGCTGGCGATCATCGTCGCCCCCGCGGCTCTCGCCACGATCGGTGTCCTCTTGGATCGCTTCGGTCTGCGTCGGCTCTCAAGACGCCAGGCGCTCGATCTGGTCCTGCTAACCTATGGGCTGACTTTCGTCATCACCGGTGTCGTCCACGCCATCTGGGGCTCGGCCCCGCGATCACTGTCGGCCCCGGCGGGCCTGACGGGCAGCACGTCTGTTCTCGGGACCGAGTACCCGACTTATCGGCTGTTCGTCATCGGGGTTGGACTGGTCGTGGGCATCGGTCTCGTCGTCTGGCTGCGAAGCTCACGGACTGGGCTGTACATCCGGGCCTCGACGACCGATCGCGCGGTCGCCGGAGTCGTCGGGATCGACGTCGACCGGGTCAGTGGCATCGTGGTCGGTCTGGGAGCCGGCCTTGCAGGTCTTGCCGGAGTGCTCGCTGCCCCGTATCTCACGGTGTCGCCCACGATGGGCGCAGAAGTGCTTGTACTCGCGTTCGTCGTTGTCATCGTTGGCGGGCTGGGCAGCATCGGCGGCGCCATGGTCGCCGCTCTGGTCCTCGGCCTGCTCAACAGCTTCTCTGCCGTCTACCTGCCGGCCGTCTCTGCCTATGTGCCGTACCTGTTGATGGCTGGAGTGCTCCTCCTGCGTCCGCAGGGATTCGCGGGAACGAGGACCGCATGACCGCGTCGACCACCGACGGAAACAAGACGTCGGCTTCGAATCCAGCCCAGATCGTCTCTGTGCAGGACGCACTACGGCCCAATAGGCGGAAGCTCCTGGCGCTTGGGGCGACATGGGTCGTGCTGCTCGCCGCAGGGCTGGGTCTGCCATGGGTCGTGGGGCTCTACGATCTCCAGCTCGCGGTGCAGGGCGCGACGTTGGCGATCCTCGCCCTCAGCGTCGGGTGGCTTCTCCGCCAGACCGGTCAGTTGAGCTTCGGTCACGCGGCCTTCTCGGGTGTCTCTGGGTATGCCGCGGCCATTCTCAGCACACGAACCGGCCTTGATACGGGCATCACACTGCTGCTCGGGATCGTGTTCGCCACCGTGTTCGGATTCGTCGTCGCCTGCCTCATTGCGCGGCTGCCCGGCATCACCTTCGCGATGCTCACTCTCGCCGTAGGGATGCTCGTCTGGGTCGCAAGCACACAACTGCGGTTCCTGACAAATGGTTTCGACGGCCTACTCGTCGACTTTTCGGACACGCTTTTCGGGCAACGGGCTGGCGCGTACACGAACCCAGTGGTGGCCTGGCCGCTGGTATGGGTGCTGATGATGGTGACCGTCGCGGCTCTCTGGGCCGTGAGTCGAACCGTGTTCGGTCGTCGGTTGACGATGGTGCGGGAGAACGAGGAGCGGACGCGGTTCGCCGGTCACGGGACATACTGGCCGAGGGTGCTGGCGTTCACGATATCGGCGGGCGTCGCGGGCGTCGCCGGTGCGTTCCAGGTGCTGAATCTGGGGTTCATCTCACCCGAACAGTTGTTCTTCGACAAGTCGGGCCTGCCGCTGATCGTTGCCGTGATCGGCGGGATCAGCAGCGTCGCCGGCCCCGTCGCGGGAGCGTTCGTGTTCACCTTCGTCCAATCGTGGCTATCGGGAACCGCTTGGTACGAGATCGCGATCGGCGCTGCACTCATGCTTGTCGTCGTGATCGCCCCCGGTGGTGGCGCCGACGTCGTCAGGCGCATCTCTGGCTGGATTCGACGCCGAGTCGGGAGGAAGAAAGATCATGCTTAGCCTGAGCGGATTGACGTTTGCCTATGGGGCGGTGAAGGCGGTGAACGGTGTGACCCTGGACGTGCCGCAGGGCAGCATCCGGGGGTTCATTGGCCCTAACGGCGCGGGGAAGACGACGACCATCGACCTGATTTCGGGGCGTCGCCGTCCGACCGCCGGAGTGATCACCTATCAGGGGGAAGACATCACCCAGTGGTCGATCATCCGGCGCCGCCATCATGGCATCTCCCGCTCCTTCCAGCGCATCAGTGTGTTCCCCGGACTCACGGTCGCCGACCAGCTCGATCTGGCGGCACGAGCGGTCAAGGAACCCGACGTCGATCTGATCGTCGACGCGCTCGATCTGGGATCCACGCTGCGCCGTACCACTTCCGAGATCGGCTATGGAGAGCAGCGTCGCGTCGACATCGCCCTCGCCCTGCTGGGAGAGCCGGATCTCGTACTGCTCGACGAGCCGGCCGCCGGCCTCTCGCGTGAAGAAAGCCTGCAATTGGCCGATCACCTCGCGACGCTCGCCCGGGAACGCAAGTCGACCTTCGTGCTCGTCGAGCACGACATGGAAGTCGTGTTCCGCATCTGCGATCACCTCACCGTGCTCGACCACGGCGCCGTCATCGCGGACGGAGCCCCTCAGGACGTGCGGGCCGACCCGGCCGTTGTCGAGGCCTATCTCGGAAAGGCGGCCGCCTGATGCCCAGCGTGCTCACCTTCGAGGCAGTACGTGCCTACTACGGCACGGCACTCATCGTGGACGGGCTGAGTTTCGAAGTGAACGAAGGTGAGTGCTTCGCCCTGCTCGGTCCGAACGGGGTGGGCAAGACGACCAGTCTGAACGCCATGTATGGTATCGCTCGCCTGCGTGGCGGGTCGATCCTGGTGGACGGCAAGCGGCTGAGCGGACGACGTGCGCATGAGGCCGCCCGTTTCGGGGCCGCGCTTGTCCCGCAGGGACGTTGGATCGTCTCCACCTTGACCGTCGAGGAGAACCTCCTGATCGGTCAGGCGTCGCGACGTGCCGGGCCGTGGAACGTGGAGGCGATCTTCCGGCTCTTCCCAGCTCTGCAGGAGCGACGCAAGTCGGGAGGCACGAACCTCAGCGGGGGCCAGCAACAGATGCTCGCTATCGGACGCGCGCTGATGGCCAATCCGCGGGTTCTCATCCTGGACGAACCTTCCGAGGGCCTTGCGCCCGTCATCATCGACCAGCTCAGCGACACACTCGCAGAGCTACGGAACCAAGGGACCTCGATGCTGCTCGTGGAACAGCGGCTCGACATTGTCACCCGCCTCGCCGACCGCTTCGCTGTGCTGGCGAAAGGCCGCGTCGTATCTGAAGGGAGTATCGCGAACACCACCGACGAGCGATTGAGAGAGCTCGTCGCCGTCTAGCAGCACATCACCGTCATTCACAGACAAGGAAGTCAAGAGATGCAATCACACAAGAAAAGGTCTCTCTTCGCCGGGGCGCTCTTGGCGTCGGCTCTTCTGGCGCTCAGCGCCTGCAGCGGCGGTGCCGCTAGTCAGCCCGCCGAGCCGGGTGCAGACGACCCGATCCGTATCGGCCTCGTCACCTCGCACTCAGGTCCGTACGCCGCGTACGGTGAGGAGGCTCGCACAGGATTCAACTATGCGTTCGACGAGTTGAACGCGAACGGCGGCATCGACGGCCACCCGATCGAGGTCTTCGAAGGCGATGACCTCGGAACCGCGGAAGGCGCAGTGGCCGCCGCACAGAGGCTGGTGCAACAGAACGAGGTCGATTTCCTCGTCGGGCCGATCGCGACCCCCGTCGTGCTCGCCCTCGCGCAGAGAGCTGAAGACTGGGGAGTCCTGTTCATCGGCCACAGCGCGCAGGGAATCGACCTGACGGCGGACTCGTGTACACCGAACTTCTTCCGAGCCAACAACAATGACACACAGATCATCAACACCGTCACGGCCTGGCTCGAGCAGAATCCTGATCTCACGGATTGGGATGCCATCGGTGCCGACTACTCGCTCGGACATGACACCATCGCAGCCCTCAAGGACACCATCGGCGCGGACGGGAACTCTCTTGGGCAGGAGCTGTACGCGCCGTTCGGGACGACGGACTTCGGCGCCTATCTCAGCCAGCTCGATGGCGGCGACGGCCTCTTGATCGTGAACGCCGGAAACGATCAGGTGAACCTGCTCAGCCAGTCCCTGGAGTTCGGCACTCTTGAGAACTACGACGCGGTCGTGACCACCGTCGCGGACGCGACACTGCTCGACGCCATCGGAGACGATCGAATTCAGGGTTTGATCGGGGCATCCCCCTGGGCATCCACCATCGACAACGCGGACTCGCGCGCCTTCACGGAAGCGTTCCTCGAGGCGACCGGCAAGGACTTCGTGGCCTACAACGAGGGGTCGGCCTACATCGCCACGCAGACCCTCGTCGCCGGTATCGAGGCAGCGCAGAGCATCGACCCGCTGGAAGTCCGGGATGCTCTGGAGGGTCTCACCTACACAACCCTCAAGGGTGAGACCACGATGCGCGCAGAGGATCACCAAGCGCTCACCCCGGTCTACCTCGGACCAGTGGCACGGGTGGATGGCGTGCTGAACATCGTGCCGGAGTTCGTCGGGCTCCCCGAGGCCATCGACCCGGAGCCCAGCCCGGGGTGCCAGTTGCCGTCGCGATAAGCGGATGACTGTCGTGGGGACGTGGTCCCTGCGGGCCTACGTCCCCACGACAGAGACCTCCTCGGCTCGCCAGCGGCGCCGAGGACAGATGGGAAAGGATGCGGGATGTCGGTCACGACGCACGACACTCACGAGAAGGCGGACCCGTCGCAGGCGGCCGGCGACGGGGATCCGCCCGTCCTCAGCGCACTGGCGGCGTTCGCGACCTCGATCGGCGAGGCGTCCGTGCCCGCGCGGGTCCGAGAGCAGGCCGCTCTGTGCCTGCTGGACACGCTCGGATGCATGATCGCCGGATCGGTGCTGCCCGAGGTGGGCCAGCTGATCGCAGCGGAAGGAGCGCTGAGCGCATCGGAGACGGCGCTGTCCGTGCCCGCACAGGCACGAGTCCTCGGATACGCCGGCGACGTGCTCGAGCTCAACGACCTGGTGGGCGGCCATGCCAGCATCGGCACCGTCGCCGCGACGGTGAGCGCGGCCCGAGGGCGCGGCGTGTCGGGCACCGAGCTGCTCGATGCGATCGTCGCAGGCGACGAGGTCACCGCGAGGCTCTACGAGGCCTCGGCCTGGACGCGGAAACCATACACGGAGTCGGGCATCGTCATCCCGAGCCTCATCTCGTCCATCGGAGCCGCCGCCGCAGTGGCCCGGCTCCACGACTTGCCCGTCGACCTGGCCGCCGAGGCCATGGCGATCGCTGGCACGATCGCCAGCTGGGGACCGGCCGAGGTGGTCTTCGGCACGGGCGGAACGATCAAGCCCATGCTGTTCGGAGCAGCCCCGGCCGCGAGCGCGATCCAGGCCGTCGCGTACGCCCGGCACGGGATCACCGGGCCCCTGCGGCTGGTGGAGAGCCCGATCGGACTCATGACGGCGACCGCGGCGAACTACGACCTGGACAAGCTCTACGACACGAAGAGCTGGTATCTGCTCCAGCCGCAGCGCAAGCTCCATGCGTCGTGCGGTTACACCCATTCGAGCATCGACGCTGTCGCGGGGCTCGTCAGGCAGGGGGTCCCGGTCGCCACGGCCGAGCGAATCGAGGTGCAGTTGCCGGAGTACCTGCTCGCGGCCGTTCGCAAGGAGCAGCCCCCGCGGACGCCGAACGAGGCGCGCTTCCACCTGCAGTACTGCGTCGCCCTCGCCGCCAGCGGCGTCGACGTGATCGGCCCGGAGCACACCGTCGAGTTCGCACGCCACTCCGCGCTCCCCGAGATCGAGTCGCTGGTCAGCCGCATCGCGGTCGTTCCGCTCGATGTGACGAGCAGCATCCACTCGAAGCCCTACAACGTCTCGCACGTAGTCGTGACGCATGCCGACGGCAGCGTGACCGAGGGCGGCTGCGAGGCGCCTCGGGGCTCGTCGGGGAATCCGCTCAGCGATCACGACGTGATCGCCAAGTTCCGGCGGGTCGCTGCCGCGCGGCTGTCCGCCAGTGCGGTGGACGACTGCGTCGAGGCGGTGCTGCACCTCGACGAGCAGTCCGACATCGCCTGGCTCGGCGACCTGGTGGGACTGATTCTCGGCGAGTGATGAGAGCGGGCGCGCGGCGCTCAACCGAACGAGAGAGAAAGGAATCTCAATTGGCTTGTCAAGCGGCGATGGGCGTGGTGGGTGGTGATTCCTGATGGAAGGTTGTGCCGTCGCGCAGGAGTGCCCAGATC